>NZ_JAWDJM010000143.1:0-1325 GCF_032465715.1 Paraclostridium sp. MRS3W1
AAGTATGCATCTGCATACCCAGGAACTCCAAGTACTGAGATACTAGAAAATGTAGCTACATATAAAGATAGCATATTAGCAGAGTGGGCACCAAATGAAAAAGTAGCACTTGAAGCAAGTATAGGAGGTTCTATAGCAGGGGCTAGAACGCTAGCGTGTATGAAACATGTAGGTGTCAATGTAGCAGCAGACCCATTATTTACTTTTGCATATACAGGAGTAAATGGAGGATTGGTATTAGTTTCAGCTGATGAGCCAGGAATGCATTCATCTCAGAATGAACAAGACAATAGAAATTATGCTAAATTTGCGAAAATAGCTTTGTTTGAACCATCAACTAGCCAAGAAGCTAAAGATATGTTAAAAGAAGCTTATAGTGTAAGTGAAGAATTTGATACTCCAGTTTTATATAGAGTTACAACTAGATTATGTCACTCAAAAGGTATAGTAAATTGCTCAGAAAGAGAAGAAGTAGGGGTAGCAGATTATGTAAAAGATGTACAAAAACGAGTTACTGTTCCAGCTCACTCTAGAAATCTTAGAGTAAAGGTTGAAGAAAGATTAAACAAGTTAAGAGCTTACTCAAATGCAACCGATTTAAACTACATAGAACTTAATAGTAAGGATATAGGCATAATAGCTAGTGGTGTATGCTATAACTATGCAAAAGAAGTGTTTAAAGATAATGTATCATATTTAAAATTAGGATTTACAAATCCATTACCAGATGTAAAAATAAAAAAATTTGCTAGCAAAGTTAAGAAAATATATGTAATAGAAGAAAATGATAGATTTATAGAAGACCAAGTAAAAGCTATGGGAATAGATGTAATAGGAAAAGATATATTCCCATACACAGGAGAAATGACTCCAGATGTAATAAGAAAGGTTATGTTAGGTGAAGAGAAAAAAACTATAGAATATAATGAAGATTTAGTAGTTGGAAGACCTCCAACATTATGTTCAGGATGTCCACATAGAGGATTTTTCTATGAAATAGGAAAGAGAAAAAATGTTATGGTTTCAGGCGATATTGGATGTTATTCACTAGGTTTTGCAAGTCCATACAATGCATTAGATTCAATAGTATGTATGGGAGCAAGTTTAAGTGTAGGCCATGGAGCACAACAAGTGTTTAATATGAAAGAAAATAATAACATGAGAGTAGTTGGAGTTTTAGGAGACTCTACATTCTTCCATACTGGAATAAACTCACTTATAGATATAGCATATAACCAAAGTAATGCAATATCTGTAATTTTAGATAATAGAATAACAGGTATGACAGGTCATCAACAAAATCCTGGAACAGGATATACATTACA
>NZ_JAWDJM010000144.1:0-20554 GCF_032465715.1 Paraclostridium sp. MRS3W1
GTAAAGGGGATTTAAAAATGAATTACACAACTCAAATGGATGCTGCTAAAAAAGGAATTACTACAAAGGAAATGGAAATAGTAGCTAAAAAAGAAAATATGGATATAAAAATTCTAAAAAACTTAATTGCAAATGGACAAATAGTCATTCCAGCTAATAAAAATCATAAGTCTTTAAACCCTGAAGGTGTTGGGAAGAACCTAAGAACAAAAATTAATGTAAACTTGGGTATATCTAAGGATTGCTATGATATTGATGAAGAAATGAAAAAAGTTCAATTAGCTTTAGATATGAACGCTGAGGCTATAATGGATTTAAGCTCTTTTGGAAAAACTGAAGAATTCAGAAAAAAACTTATAGCTAATTCTAGTGCTATGATTGGAACGGTTCCAATTTATGACGCTGTTGGTTTTTATGATAAAGAGTTAAAAGATATTACAGCTAAAGAATTTTTAGATGTTGTTAAAAAACATGCAAAAGACGGTGTTGACTTTGTAACAATACACGCTGGTATAAATAAAGAAACTGCCGCTGTTTTTAAAAGAAATAAAAGACTTACAAATATAGTGTCAAGAGGTGGCTCTTTAATGTATGCATGGATGGAATTAAACAACAAAGAAAACCCTTTCTTTGAATATTTTGACGATCTGCTAGAAATTTGTAAAGAATACGATTTAACTTTAAGTCTTGGAGATGCATGTAGACCAGGTTCTATAAGAGATGCATCTGATGCATGTCAAATAAAAGAGTTAATGATTTTAGGTGAATTAACATTAAGAGCTTGGGATCAAAATGTTCAAGTTATTATAGAAGGTCCTGGACATATGTCTTTAGATGAAATCCAAGCAAATATGATTCTTGAGAAAAAACTTTGCCATGGCGCTCCATTTTATGTATTAGGTCCTATAGTCACAGATATTGCTCCAGGATATGATCATATAACAAGTGCTATTGGAGGAGCTTTAGCCTCTAGTTTTGGGGCAGACTTTTTGTGCTACGTTACTCCAGCAGAACATCTAAGACTACCTAATTTAGATGATGTTAAAGAAGGTATAATAGCAACTAAAATAGCTGCTCATTCTGGTGATATAGCCAAGAAAATACCTGGTGCTATTGATTGGGATAATAAAATGAGTAAAGCTAGACAAGAACTTGATTGGGACAAAATGTTTGCCCTTTGTATAGATCCTGAAAAAGCTAAAAGATATAGAAAAGAATCTACTCCTGAACATAACGATAGTTGTACTATGTGTGGAAAAATGTGTTCCATTCGAAATATGAATAAGATAATGCAAGGAAAAGACATTAACATATTAAGAGCAGATAACTAAAATGCAAGTTGACAGTATGGATAAATATAAAGAAGAATGTGGAGTTGTTGGTCTTTTTGCTACTAAGAAAGTTAATTTACATTCTTCTTTGTACTCGTCACTTATCACACTTCAACATCGAGGACAAGATAGTTGTGGAATAGCTTTTTCGGATAAAGATTCAATCAAATGTTATAAAGGGGTTGGATTGGTTAATGAAGTATTTTCTAGTGATATACCACCAAACTTAAATGGATATTTAGGAATAGGACATGTTCGTTATTCTACTTTTGGTGAAATTAATGAGCTTAACGCGCAACCTATTTTTGATAATAATTCAAATACTAATATAGCTTTAGCTCACAATGGAAATATTACTAATATTTTAAGATTAAAAAATGAATTAAAAGAATTTAATTTCAATACTACATCTGACTCAGAAGTAATATTAAAACTTATTGAAAAACATTACAAAAACTCTATTGAGGAGTCTTTATGCTCAGTAATAAAGAAATTAGATGGTGGTTTTTCATGCGTTTTACTTACAAAAAATGAGTTATTTGCATTTCGAGACCCAAATGGTATAAGGCCTCTTTGCATTGGTAAAATTAAAGATGACTATATAGTATGTTCTGAAAGTTGTGTTATAGATATTTTGGATGGGGAATTTGTAAGAGACATTTTACCTGGAGAAATTGTTAAAATAGATACTTTAGGAATAACAACTATTAACACTTCTAGCTTATGTAAATGTATGACGTGTTCTTTTGAGTATATTTATTTCTCTAGAGTTGATAGTTTTATTGATGGTGTTAATGTTTATAACACGAGATTTAAATCTGGTGTAACTTTATATAATGAACATCCTGTAGATGCAGATGTTGTAATAAGTGTTCCTGAGTCAGGTAATACAGCTGCTCTAGGTTTTTCTAAAGCTTCATCCATACCTATTACCACTGGGTTTGTTAAAAATAATTTTTTAGGTAGAAGTTTTATAAAACCTTCTCAATCTAAAAGATGTGAAACTGTAAGTTTGAAATTAAATGTTATTAAAGAAAACGTAAAAAATAAAAAAGTCGTAGTCGTAGATGACTCAATAATAAGAGGTACTACCTGTAAAAAAATAGTGTATCTTCTTAAAGCTGCAGGTGCAAAAGAAATTCATTATAGAGTTGCTTCACCTATAGTTACATCACCTTGTTGTTTAGGTATTAATACATCAAAATCTGAACTTCTAGCTTCAGCTATGAATTTAAATGAAATTGCAAATTTCATAGGGGCTGATAGCTTGGGGTATCTAAGTATATCAGGATTTTTAAATGTCCTTCCTAAAAACAAAACCGCATGCTTAAAATGTTTTTTATAGTTATATAAATAAAAAAGGAAGTAATTTAAATTACTTCCTTTTTAAAATTAATTAGCTATTAATTTTGCTACAGATACAATTACAATTAGATGTATTGGATAGAACCAATAAAACATCCATTTTACAAACTTATTGCTCAATCCTAACTTACCATTGTACATAAGTATAGGAATTATTGCAAATACCATCATCCACTGATAATCCCATAGTGTTGCTGCTTCTATAAAGTTTGGTCCAATAGCACTCGTCAAAACATATAATCCCATTGCAATGTATAATATAGACATAATAAGTTTTTTATCTCTAAAGAAATAAAATATCAATACCATAGCTACTCCAAATATAGATGACTCAGTAAATAACCCACCTATAACCATGAATACAATAGCTAGTAAAGCTCCTATTATTCTCTTAGTTAACTCATTTTCTTTATTTTTAGCTGTATCTATTCCTACAAGCATTACTAAAGCGCATCCTATTGATAAGAAAATGTTATTATCAATTCCAATTAAAAAATCTACACCAATCATCAATATTCCCATTGAAAAAACTCTAGTTATATATTTACTTCTACTTCTCGTATAGAAAAATCCTTCTACTATTAAATAAAAGAATATTGGTGATGCTAATTTACCTAAATATCCAAACCATATAGGAATATCAACACCAGCAGGGCTAAAATAAGTATATATATGATCCATCGCCATAAATATAATTGCCATAATTTTTAGTGTAAAGCTACTGAACTTTTGCATATTTTTTCTCCTTTGATTTCTACTTCATATATTCATTCATTTGTATATTCTTATATAAGATTATCACAAGTATATTTTTATTAATATTTATATATCTTTCATAAAGATTACATTTTTGAAAGAAAAAAAACATGTTGAAATATTCAACATGTTTTTCTTTATTAGTATTTATAAAATTGAAATATATTCAACTATATATGAATACATTTGATCCCCTAATGTTACATAGTAATATGTGGGAGTAAGATAATCAGATTCAAACAGTTTTTTTGCATCAGAATTGTTTTTACCTAATTGTCTTAATAAGTTTTGTTGTTGTCTCAAACTTATTATATAGCTATCAGCTATAAATTGAATTTGCTCCGAGAAATATATATCAGCAAAAGAATTTTTATAATTAACTCTATGATTTTCTAAGTCATTTCTTACTGAATTAAGCTCAGTTAAATATGCAATTATATACTGATTCGCACGTTGTAAACCATCTGAGTCTAAATCTGACTTAATATTAATTGTACTCATATTTTCCCTAATCCTTTTTAACTCTTCTAGTTCAGTAATTAGTTGTTCTTTTCCCTGCAAGTTTTCTACCTTTGGATAATATCTATCTTGTGCAAATGTAATATTTGAAGAAAAATGTGATATAAAAATACTAACCAAAACAATGATAAGTAACTTTTTAATCATATATATGTCTACTCGTTTATAAATGCTATTTATTTTAATATTGCCCAAAATTTATATGTATCATGCTTAAGGTTAAAGAATAAAGCACATCGATTTTTTATCAATGTGCTTTAATAACTTACAATGTTGGAGCTTGATTATTCATTGAATATCCATCATCCCTAACATCACTCATATCTATTGTTTCTTCTTTAATTTTAACCTTGCTAAGTTTTTTAACTGCTCCATAAGGCTCTTTTAAAGACAACTTATCTCCTCTACCAGATATAACCCATAAAATTTTATAACCTCTAGGAATTACTTGTAACCTATCTTCACCTTTCCCATCTGTAAAATATACTAATAGATTAAATTTTTTATTATTAGCATAGTTAAATACTGGTGAAAATTTAGTCCCTCCCCTTATTTTAAGCCTATCCTTTATATCTTTATAAGATTTAACTTTATAAGTTCTTTTAATTTCATTATCACATTCAATTATAGTAATTTCCTGATTATAGTTTTTAACTATATTTAGTACTTCCTTAATAGCTTGCTTAAATTCTTCATCGCTAATACTGCCACTTATATCAAGTGCTACTCCTATTTCTGCTTTATGACCTCTAAGTTCTCCTCTTAAATCCAATCTATTTGGCTGTCTTCGATTTCTTCTTGTTATAGTTTTCTTTTTATTACTTTCAACTGTTCCCATCAATTTTTTTAAATATAAATTCCAAGGCAATTCACCTTTACTATTTTTAAGAGCTGATATCATATCTTCTAAATAGTCTGGAAGTTTTCCTTTTTGAGCATTATTAGCAAATTTTTCAGTAAATTCTTTAAATGTTTTTTCATCTATATCTTCTGAATCCTCCCATATATCATGAGTATGTTCAGGGCTAAATTCAGTTTCAACATCTTCTCCTACATTACTATCATCCACTTCACCTTCATCATCTTGTTCCATCAAGTTAAGTTCAGTCTGAATATTTTCAACATAATATTCAAATGTTTCATATGGCTCAAGCTTCATAGAATATTTTACATTTACCGATTCTAAAGTTGTAGCATATGGAGGCAGGTTATTTAAAAACTTATTTACTACTATATCCATAGCCATGTTTATAGCTAATGTGCTATAATTCCCTTTTAATTTTTTCGCTCTTAGTAAATGCATTGATACTACGTGAAGAATTTCATGCTTTATTGTACTTTCCATTTGTCTCATATTAAGGTTTAAAAATATTAAAGGATTAAAATATATAATATACTTTGCGCCTTTAAAGTTAACAGCAGTAGGGCTACTTATATCAAATCTTATTTCTCTTCCCATTTGAAATAAAAAATATCCATAAAAGTTATCTTTATCTTCCATGATACTTAAGCTAACTTTATATACAAGTTTAAAAAATTCATTTTTAAAGTCTTTCGGTATATCTATCTCAAATGTTTCCCCTTTACGGTTAGCTTTTAACATAGAAAATTGATTAATTATTTCATTTGCTCTATAATAAAGACCTTCTGTTTGTTTAATAAAATAATTTTCCATACGCTATCCCCTTATTAAACTATAAGATTCAAAATATAGTTCTATAAATCTTTCATTTTCTATGGCTATTTTATATAATTCAGGATAACTACTCTTGATGTCTTTCATAATTCCAACCATTAAATCTATAGGATATAATTTTAAAAACTCAATTAATCTATCTATATAAACTTTTGAATCATTATTATATTTTATATTTAACTCTAGCTTTTTTAAAATATTCATAGCTGATAAGTACAATCTTGTATGACTTTCATTTTTTACTTTTTCTATAATTTCTGAATCTAATGTTTCTCCTAAAAAAATATCTTCATATGATACTAAAGGACTACAATCTGATTCAATGAAGCTTATAAATTCTTCAGCTATAACTTTTCCTACATTTCCTTTTATTACATTTAAAAATACAGATCTAGGTATTGAATCTTTTTGTTCTTTAAAAATCGTATAACTTTTAGAAACTCTCTCATAACTTCTAGGAGTTGATCTAACATCTTCATCATTTATCTTGTGCAAATATTCAGGGAAAGTAGATATAAATTCTATTACTTTATCTTCTATACCCTCTCTTATTGCCCAGTTTATCCACTGTGTATGGTCTGCTTCCATATTTAACCATACAAATCTATTTTCTTGAGCTGCATCCATGTCCACAACCTGATAATCAAAGTCTGAACCGTATTTACTTGATGGATTCATTGCAGCTAATATTTTAACTTCGTCATTTAACTTATATCCATTTATTTCTCTATTTAATATAAGATTCATAAGTTCTTGTTGTACTGTATGTTCACATCTATTTATCTCATCTATAAATAATAGAACATTTCGTCCTTTAGCTATTTCTTCATCAATTTCTCTTAATTTATTATGAACTGCATATATAGTAGTTTTCTTTTCTACATTTTCTCCATTTGAATTAAGCACTACATAAGATTCTACTGTTGGAAGACCTCCTATTTCACCTTCTTTAAGTAAGTTTCCATCTATAACAATTAAACTCCAATCATTTTCTTTAGCAATTTTTTTTGCTAATGCAGTTTTTCCTATTCCACTTTCTCCAACTACTAAAGGAACTTCCCCTGTAGCTAATACTAAATTAACACTCTTTAATGTATCTATAAAATTCATACTGTCTCTCTCCTAAATCATCTTTAATTTTTCATCTACAGCTATTTTTTTTGCTGTTTTACTTCCATATTTATAAATGAACATAATCTTATCCATTTTGAAATTTTCACTATTTCTATCTATAATATTACAATTTAAAAAGTCTCTTACATATTTATCTTCAACAGCTTCATTTGATAATACTTGTTTTAGAATTTCTTCTAATTCATATTCTGATATTTCTCTTGAAATATATTTTATAACTAAAATATTTATTTTTAAAAATGCTAACATTTTATCCTTGTCTAAATCTGTTATGAATGTAATAGCCGCTTCATTTTGTTTAATTGCTATAGATTGCGCTTCATAAGTAGGTGTATTTATATACTTTAATGCACCGTAATTTGCTTTTACTGCTTCTATCTGAGCATTTTCACAAGGATTTTTTATATATTTTATTGAATCATAATCTTTTTTAACTGCTAGTAACTGTAATTCTTCACTTGGATTTTTTATATATTGAATTGCCCATCCTGATTGATTTAAAGCTAATTTAAAAACTTTTTCTGTTGGATTTTTTATATAATCTAATAAGCTCCATCCAGAATTTATAGCTTTAATCATCATATCTTCACTTGGATTTTCTATATATTTAATTGCTCTAATATTATTATCTATAGCTGCTTCTTGAATTTCTATATTTGGATTTTTTATATGAGCTAGCACCAAACCATTTTTTTTAACTGCAAGCAACTTCATTTGCTCTGTTGGATTATTTATAGTTGATATAATATTAGGGTTATTATCTATCATTTTTAAAATTTTCGCTTCTTCCATATTATGCCTTTCCTTTATATGATTAATTTTATATATATTTATTTCTCATTATATTAATATACTTTTTTCACGAATTTAAACAGAATATTTGTACAAATTCAAAATAAAATTCCCTAAAGCTATATTAGCGTTAGGGAAAATGTTTGTAAATAAAATTTATTATATATATGTTTTTAATTTACTTATTATATTTAGTTTTTATTTTCCTTCGATTGCATCTATTGCATCAACTATAGCTCCTCTAAATCCTTTTTTCTCTAGTGTAGTTACTCCTAATATAGTAGTTCCACCAGGAGAACACACTGCATCTTTCATAGCTCCAGGATGTTCTCCTGTTTCTATTTGAAGTTTACCAGTTCCTAAAATCATCTGGCTAGCTAATTTATAAGATGCTTCACGTGTTAATCCGTGTTTAACTGCAGCATCTGATAATGCTTCTATAAACATACTTGCAAATGCAGGTCCACATCCACTAATCGTTCCTGCTATAGACAGTTGATTACTATCAACAAATTCTAACAGCGCTATTTTAGAAAATAGCTCTTCTACTAATTCACATTCTGACTCAGATAAAGAATGTTTGTTTTCAGCAACTATAATACCTTCTCCTATTGATACAGGTGTATTTGGTATTGTGCTTAAATGTGATGTTCCTGGAAGTAATAACTCTTCATATTTATCAAATGTATATCCTGCTGCTACAGAAATAACTATTTTATCCTTTAAATTTTCCTTTATAGGTTCAATTACTGATGGTATAACATTAGGTTTAACCGCAATAACAACTATGTCACTTTCATTTACTAATTCTTGAGATGTTTTACATGCATTCATACCATTTGCTTGAGTACTTTTACATAGATTATCCCAATTTCTTGCACAAGCATAAATTTGATTAGACTTAACAACGTTTTTTATAATAAGACCTTCTGCCAAAGCCTTTGCCATATTTCCAAAACCAATAAAACCTATTTTAGTATTTGCTATCATATCGTTCCTCCAAGTTGTATAGTATGTCTTTTATATTTATATCTGTATTTTAATATAATACCACAATCTATATTTTATTTTCCATTATGTATTCTGTGTATCCAGAGTCTTCATTTAATCCTTCTTCAATTATTTTAAATCCTTTTCTATTATAAAATTCTACTGATTTTTGGTTTTCTTTGTATACTGATAGAGTAAGCTTTTTGTATTTTTCAATCGAATAATCTATTAATTTACTTCCTATACCCATGCCTTGAAATTTTACATCAACAAATAACGCTCCTATAAATTCATTATTTATAATACTTATAAATCCTCTTATTTCTCCATCTTCTTCATATACAAAGGTATCTGCTATAGGCATATATGCATCTTTTACAACCTTATAATTACTTTCCCAGTATTCTCTGGATATAAAGTTATGGGCTCTCACAGTACTTTCTAGCCATATATCCATGAGTTTATCTATATCGGCATTTTTAAATTTTCTAATCATCTAATCTATCACTCCTTTCTATATTACTTATAGTTCAACTTTATCATTAATTATCAAACAAATAAATACATATTGATTTGTTTTGTATTAAACTATATAAATTTTGTGATAAAATGTACATTGTAGATTTATCCAAAGGAGGTTCATAATTGAATAAAATTAATACACTTAAAATAATAAAATTATCCTTAGGAAGTTCCTTAGCCATATTTATTGCTTGGTTATTAAATTTAGAATATTCAATGGTAGCTGGAGTTATAGTTTTGCTAACAGTAAAAAATACAAAAAAAGAAACACTTAAAGGTACTATTGGAAAAATATATGGATTTTTCCTATGCACAATTTTTTCATACTTATGTTTTAATACTTTAGGATACCATTTAGTTTCATTTTCAATATTTATATTTATAATTATATTTATTTGCTTTTTATTAAAAATTCAGGATGTTATAGCTATGTGCGTAGTTATTGCCTCTCATTACTTCATGAAAGGTGATATTTCTACTAGCTTAATTTTAAACGAAGCTGGAATATTTGTTATAGGTGCTGGAATAGGAGTTATTATAAATATGTATATTCCTACGAACATAAACAAAATCTATGAAGGTCAAAGACAGCTACAAAATGAAGTAAGTACTGTCCTTATAGATATCGCAGATATTATCGTAAATCCCAACAAAGAAAATAAATATACTTTTGATTTAAATACTCTAAATATGCTTATTAATAGCAGTATTTCTGAGGCTTATGACAATATTAATAATAGTTTATTAAGCGACACTAAGTTTTTTCTAGATCACATGGATATTATTAAAAGTCAGAGAGATATATTAGAAAACTTATATACTCATGTATCACAATTAAGTTGTACTCCTCCACAAGCACATATTCTATCTGCTTTTATACATAAAATCGGTCATGCTTCGTTTGAATCAGAAACTGTAAATCAACTTCTTGATGAGTTAAACAGGTTAATGATTAGTATGAAAAATGAACCACTACCGATAAATAGGAACGAGTTTGAAAATAGAGCTATTTTATTTTTATGTTTAACTGAATTAAAACAATTTTTAATTAATCGTAAACAAGCACAAACACTTAGAGATAGTAATTATTATAAACAATAAAAAATAGATTAAGCATTATATGCTTAATCTATTTTTTAATCTATACAATTTTAGTCATTTTTATCTAGCCATTTAGTTAAAACTTCTATGTATTTATCGTTTTCCTCAACAAAAGGCATATGTCTTGAATATTGGAACAATTCCCATTCACTATTAGGTATTTTATCGTACATAGTCTTTGCAATATATGGTGAGCATAAATCTCTAGACCCACTAGTTATTAAACAAGGTTCTTTTATTTCATCTAATCTATCTGTGAACTCATATCCAGAAAGAGTTCCTGTAGGCGAAAATTCATTTTGCCCCCATCCTACAACATATGCTTCAGAACCTGATTTCTTAGGTCTTCTTAAACACTCAGGATCATTTTCAGTTACCTTGCCTGCACAGTGCATTTCCATAAACTTATCTAGTGCATTGTTGTATTCATCGCTAGAATAATCTCCAGAATTTACTGCATCAAGTAATGCTTGTTGGTCAGCTTTGTTCATATATGAAATTCTTCTTTTTTGTTCTTCTTCCCACAGTTTTGCAGAAGAAAGCGTAGATGAAAGAATATATGATTTAATTCCCTTTGGTTTATACTCTATAGCATACCAAATAGCTTGCATTCCACCCCAAGATTGTCCTAATAAATGAATCTCTTCAAGACCTAAATGTTTTCTAAGTTCAATAAGCTCTTTTATCCAAGTATCAGCATTAAATAGTTCTGGATGCCCTTCTACAAATGAGTTTCCACATCCAATTTGGTCATACATTATTACTTGTCTACCAGTTTCAGCTACTTTGTCTAATACCTCAAAATAATTATGTGTAGAACCTGGCCCTCCATGAAGTAGCACTAATGGTTTCTTTCCTTGTGTTGATTCTCCTACTATACGATAGTAAGTTTTAAAACCTTCAAAAGGCATATATCCTTCAGTTATTTTCATGTTAATCCCCTCCAATTTGTCATTAAGAATAATAATAATTTCTTTTAGTAATACGTTTTCATATCCTATTCTTTTTCAATGTCCACTAAATGCACTATCACATTTTTATTTTCCTTTACAAATAGTATAACATATAATTTTCATAAGATTTTGTATAAAATATAAAACCTACTAAATTAATATTTTTTAAAATATTAATTTAGTAGGTTTTACTAAGAATTCTATCTATTTAATTAACTTTGTACTTAAGTCATATAAGCTTACTTTTTGTTATTCTCAACTTCATTATATTTCGAGTTCATAATTAATAAATCTACTCTTCTGTTAGTTGCTTTACCTTCATTTGTACTATTTTCAGCTTTTGGTCTATATTCTCCATATCCAGTAGCAGATAATCGCTCTGGTGATACACTTGCTTTATCAATTAAAATTTGCGCAACATTGCTAGCTCTCATTACAGATAAATCCCAGTTAGATTTGTACTCATTATTATGTACAGGAACAGAGTCTGTATGGCCTTCAACTTTTATAAAGTTATCGCTTCCCATAGATTGATTTATAATTTTACTAATTTTGATAAGCTTGTCAACTTGTTCTGGTCTTACTTCTGCTTTCCCGCTATCAAAAAATAATGAATCTTTAAAACTAATAACTAGTCCTCTTTTTTCTATAGTTGTACTTACACTATCTGAAAGGTTATTTTCTTTTAAGTATTTATCTATATTCTCTTTTACTTTTTTTAATTTTTCATTTTCAATTAGTCCATTTCCTACTTCTCCACCCATTTTACTACCAGTGTCTGCAATAGCGCTACCATCTCCCATTGCCTGATTTAAAGCTGTTGTTAATTTTTCGTACTTTCCTTTATCTATACTACTCATGGCATACATTATTATAAAGAAAATCATTAATAAGGTTATAAAATCTGCATAAGAAAGCAACCAACGTTCATGGTTTTCATGTTCTTGTTCCTCTTCTTCATACATTTTTCTTTTATGCACTTTGTTGTTCCTCCTTATTCAACTCACTATTTTGAGTCCCAAAATACCTATTTTCTAATTTAGTTTGATCTTTTGTATTTAGAAATCCTTTAAGTGTGTCTCTTAAAGTTGTTGGGCTTACATTATCTTGAATCAATGAAATAGCTTCTATTATGATAAACTTCTCAAGTTGTTCATCTTTAGCCAAATTTTTAAGTCTAGTTGCTATTGGAAGAAATATTAAGTTTGCACTACCAAGACCATAAAGTGTTGCTAAGAATGCAGCAGATATACTTCCTCCTAATGCGTTCATATCTGCTTTAGCTAATCCTCCAAGAACATGAACCAATCCTAACACAGTACCAACTATACCCATAGTAGGTGCTGTTCCTCCTGCTGAGTCAAATATAGATGCTCCTGTTTTATGTCTCTTAGAGCTCATTGCAGCTTCTATTTCTAGCATATTTCTAATATCTTCAGGCTTAACACCGTCAACCGCTGATTGAAGTCCCTTTTTAATAAAAGGATTCATATTTTCATCTTCCTGTAATTCTTCTTCAAGTCCTAAAAAACCATCTTTTCTTACCTTGTGTAATACATGGTCAAAATAAAAAATTAATTCAATTAAATCTGTTGATTTTCTAGTAAACGCTACACGTAAAATACTCCCTATATTTTTTAACTGTTTTAAAGTGAAAGATGTTCCTAAAGATCCAAATGTTCCTCCAAAAACAATTACAAATGAAGTCCATGAAATAAGTGCTGTTGCATGACCTCCTTCACCTATAAACCCTAATATTAAAGCACCAAAACCTAGTATTAAAAAAATTAATCCAGACATAATTTGTTATTCCTCCTTTTTCATCATAAATTAAGAGTTTTGCCCTCATTTATTAATTATATTTTCGGCTTTTTTTATAATATATTAAGTAAAGTTTTTGTTAAGTTTTTACATAATTTTAACTTAATACTTTTTATAAATTAAATATTTTTTAATTTTTTATATAAAATGATATAATTTTTATATAATACTAAAAAGTTTAGCTTAGGAGATTTACATTATGAAAAATGAAATTAAAAATAACAATAATTGTATTGAATATGGTTGGAATGAATCTTTGATTTTAGACAAGATTCAAGAGCTTTTAGATGTTCAAAGTATAGATGATTTAGAACTTGATGAGTATACAATTGAAAATTTAAAAAATAAATTAATCCAAAATGTTTCTTTTGAAGAAATAACTCAATCTGGTTATATAATTGCTAAAAATGTGAAAGAACTAAGTGTACTTCCACAAGAGGGAGTAAAAGATTACATTTTACGATTAAAAAACTATTTAAATAATTCTAATCTAAATTGCATTAAAGCCGAGTTTCAAGGAATCGAATTTGAAGTTTATAAAACTTATTCTATTGATGACGCTTTTAAAGAGTATTATTCAAAATATGATGAAGCTTATGGTATATCTCAAATGCTTTCAGATTTAGGATTAAAAAAATAATTTTATTTATTAAAATCTAAATCATTATTTTCTTTAACTTTTTCTTCAATTCAAAAAAATAGATCCTTCAGGGTAAACTTTTTATTATTTACTGTGTAGGATCTATTTTTTGATTATTCAATTTTAAATTACCTATATATTATTAAATTTTTTTAATCTATAAATAAATACACAATATTACTTTGAGAATACATCTGTTTTAATGTGCCTGATACATCATAATAATAGTAAGCCTGACTAAAATTATATATAGGATTAAATAAATTACTAATAACTTTGGCTTTAAATTGAATTATAACCGCTTGACCTTGGTTGATATTTCCTAAGTTTATACCACATGATATATTTTGGCATGATGCCTTGCATCCATTTATATATAAACTGCCGTATATATACTGTAAATTTGATGGCAATGAATTTGACACGGTTACATTTTTAAGTGTTATTACTCCTGTATTTTTTACTTTTATATCAAATTTTACTGTACCAAATACTTCAGAATTTGTAGGACATATTAATTGAGTTAATACTAATTTAGATCCTGTAACAGAAAGAGTGTTATTTGAAATTGCTTCTAATATCAAGGTTGATTTAGATCCTCCTTCCACCTGTAAAAACTCCATATTTATTGTGCTCGTATTTTTATAATTTTCTAGGGTATCTACTCCTTTAACTGTTATATATACTGACTTTTTCATACCACTTGTAGTCGGTCCTAAGTTGATTCCTTCTACTAAATCTCCATATATAATTTTTTCATCCATTTTTATTTCCATTACTTGCAATTGACCTGGTAATACATCTACCAATTTAGTAGATATAGAGTCTAACTCTCCACTATTTAATATTTCAATAGTGTAAATAGCCGTTTCTCCTATTTTTATTGAGGTCTTACTACATGTTTTAGATACGGATATCTCTGGATTGACAACACTTACTTTGATTATAACTTCCACTGTAATTGATGCTGATATAGTTATTCTAGGATTAGCTTCTTTTATAACATTTTTAACTTCTCTTTCAGTTAAAATTGTAGGCTTATTATAGTCATAAGTCGCAGTTATTTCAGTTGATATTGTTCCATTTGGAGGAACACTAATTATTTTAACATCAAAATTTATTACTGTTGTTTGCCCAACATTTAAACTTCCTATATTTACACCATCTACTATGTTTCCAGCTGTAGGAATTCCATTTATTTTCAAATTATTCATATACTGTAGATTAGGGTCTAGAGGGTCGGTTACAATGATGTTATCTAAAAATATTTTACCATTATTTGTTACATTTATAGTATAAGTCAAAATTTCACCTACAACTGCATTAGGTTTATTTATATCCGCAGTAATAGCTAAACTTGTTATCGTAAACCTAATAGAAACTTCGTTAGATTCTTCTGTTTTATTAGTTATAATTCTTCCATATGGTGGAATATAATCAAATGTTACACTTACTATATTACTAATTTCTGTTTCAACTGTAGCCAATACCTTGCATTTATATGTCACAACCTTAGTATGGCCTATCTTAACTGAACCTATTTGAATTCCATTTACTGGAGAAACACCCACAGGCTGATTAACCCCATCTATAGTAACACTTCCATCTATAAAACTTAGCTCAGGTGGAATTGTATCTTTTACAACTGCATTTAATATATCTATATTTCCTATATTAGATATATTAATAGTATAAGTTACAATGTCATTTGCTCTTACAATTGACTTATCACTTGATAGTACTACACCTATATCATAAGTTCTAGTAATAACTGCTTGTAAAGTAAGTAATGCCCATATAGTTGACATCATTTGTTCTCTTTGATAAAAGTCGTTAGGGTTCGCCTTGAATGAACCATCTGAATTTTGTTGTTCTAATAAAACATTTGTAACGTCATTAGCGTAATCTATTTCTTTAAACGGAGATATTGTCTGATCAATTTTATCAAATCCATATCCCGTCAATCCACTCATAAGCGCATATGTTGCTTGATAATTAGCAACAGGACTCGAATTCCATCCTGGATTTAAAGAATAAGCTGGCTCATCCCAATTGTTAGCTATATAGTCTGTTGCTAATAAAACACTACTATCTACTTGAGAGCGATTTAAGAAATTCATTTCTAATAGTAGATTTCCTGTTTTTAAAATATCTAAATTTTCTTCTGGGTTACTATATCCAGAACCACCATTATTGTTTTGTATATAATCAACCCAATCACTAAACTTATCAATTGTATTGCCATCTACTTGCAAGTTGAATTTATATAAAGGGTTTGTAGCAAGTAAAAAACCTAATCCAACATATCCTGATACATAATTATTAGCTATGTCATCATAATTATTTATGCTATATCCCCATCCACCATTAAACTCCTGCGAATATTCTAAATAATTAATCATATATTGGGCTACACTTTTATAAGACATTCATTTTATAAAATTAGGCCCATTATTTATTACTTGATCTGGAGATTGACTTGCACATATAGCAGCTAATACAACACCCGTTGTATAATTTATATTTCCATCTTCCTCATAATAAATACCATGATTATTTTGATTTGCATTTAAAAATAAGTATTCAAGTGCACCAACTAAATTATTATAATATTTATACGACACATCTAATGGATAAATCCCCTGACTTATTGCGTATTGCTCTAGTTCTAATACTACTAAAGCAGTATTTAAAATTGGATATGAAGTACCAAAAGACTTATCTTGATTTTGATTAAGTACAACCCATCCCAATCCTAGATCTATCCTCTGTTTTACTAAATTTTGATCAATCATATTATTGTATCACTCCTATAAAATGTCATATTTACATAAAAAATGTCATACAATATATAATTACTTTATGACTTTGCATTTAATCTTGTTACATAATAAAAATCATGTGTTTAATTGATAATAACCATATATTGTTTTATTAATTTCTCTAAGTCAAAATTACTATCGCAATATGACTTTCCCCAATCGGATATTTCTTTGTATTTGCCTGGGTTTTCTAACAGATATCTTATACTACTTTCAATGCTTAATTTTTCAATTTTATGGTTAAATCCATGATCTCCAAAGTAAGTATCTAAGATTTCATTATTATTTTCAAAACTAAATATTCCTAAATAATCTTTTATCCCAGTGCAAATTATTGGTTTTGAAAAATTTAATGCTTCAATTGCTACTCTTCCAGTTCCAACTACTATATCGCTTATTCCATAATAAGCATTTATGTTGTAAATGTTGCCTATTGTTATTATTTTATTTTTTTTGTATTCACAATTTATTTGATTTGCATAAAAATCAATTGATTTTTTCTTTACTCCGTTTCCTGCTATTAATATATATATATTATCTTTAAGTAAATTTTTTGCTTGATGTATCAAATTTTCAGCTAACCTTCCTTTGCTAAAACTAAGTCTGCTACAATACAAAATTACCTTAGCATCAACTGGAATCCCTAGTTTACATTTTAAATTATTATTTTGAATTATTTCATCACCTTTTTTAATTTTAATTCCATTATAAATTAATGATACTTTATCCATGTCATTTCCATAGACACTACCACATACTAATTGTTCTACGGGTTTGCTAACTGCTATTATATGTTTTGCTCTTTTACATGCGTATAATAGTAGCTCTTTAGAATAGTAAAGTCCATGAATTGTTATTATATAAGGCATATTTGTTAAATCATATAATTTTCTTGCAAGAATCATACTTTCTAAGCCATGGCAGTGTATCAAATCTATTTTATATAGATTTACGAATTTTTTTAACCTTTCAATTCTAGATTCATATTCATATTTACCTATAATTTTAAAATTAATTTTACCTTTATATATACTATTAATTTTACTTTCATTTAAAGTTGCAATTATTGTTTTTATATTAGCTTTATTTAAACTCTCACATAGTGTAAGCACATGAGTTTCTGTTCCTCCAAAACCAAACTGATCTAGTAGCATAAGTATGTTCATAAAACCACCTTTTTTTATATTTAAGTATCAAATTTTTTAAAATAATATACTATATAGTATATTGTCTAATTAAGTTAATGTTTCGATATTATTCCAATAGACTACTAAGGAGGTTTATTTCTATGAAATTCAGTAGAATTGATGGTTTGGTTAGTATAGTTATTTCAAACTATAATAATGAAAACTATATACTAGAATGCTTAAATTCTATACTTAATCAATCTTATGAAAATATAGAAATTATTATTGTCGATGATAAATCAACAGATAATAGTGTATCAAAAATCAAAAATTGGATAAGAAAAAATAAAAATTCTTTTAAAAATGATAATTATATAAAGCTAATAGAACTACCTAAAAATGTAGGTTTCTCCGGTGCCGTAACATATGGACTATTTTTAGCTCAAGGCGAATATATAGCAATGCATGATGGAGATGATAAATCTCATAAAGATAGAATAAAAAAACAAGTCAGTTTTTTAAATGAGCATAAAGAAATAAGTGCTGTTGGTACTAATTATGCAACTTTTAATAATGACGATCCTACACCAATATCTGAGCCAACTGGTATAGAATTTGGTGTAGATAATATAAAAGACGTATACTCAACAGGTCTTAACTGCGTTTGCCATGGTTCTTTATTGATTAAAGGGAGCGTATTTGATAGTATAGGTGGCCTTTCTAGAAAACTTGAAGGTGCCGAAGACTATGAATTTATCACAAAACTGCTGCCCTTTGGAATAGATAATATAGATGAAGAGCTATATTATTATAGATTACATGAAAATCAACGTTCGAAAATATATTACGATATAAATAAATTTGCTATAGACGAAAAAGATTTAAAAGTTTTAATGGTATTAGATAGTCTAAATATAGGTGGAACTGAAACTCATGTGTATAGTCTTATTAAAGAGTTTTTAGACAGGGGTATAAAAGTTTGCTTATTAGCAGATCATGGCCCTTATTCATCTGAATTTCTTAAATTAGGATGTACAATTTATAATATAGATTTCCCACTTTATGTAATAAAGGATTCAGCAACTGAAAGTAGATACAAAAATAAAATAAAGCAGATAATCTTGGCTGAAAATATAAATATAATTCATGCCCATCAATCACCTTCTGGAGCATTATGTATAGATATAGGCAAAGAACTTGAAATTCCATGTATTTTTACCGTTCATGGACTTTACTATTACGATATTTTATATGACAGACTTAATTTATCTGACTCTGTAATAAGTGTTAGCCAACCTACTTATGATTGGCTACTTGAATATAACGTACAATCAACTGTAATTCCAAATTCTATAGATTTTGATAATTATGTTTCTAAGTCTCCTAATTTATCTATAAAAGAAGAACTTGGTATTGATGAAGATGCATTTACTATAGTTTATTGCTCTAGAATTGCTTGGAGTAAAACAAGGGTTGCTGAAAATTTATTAAGGGTTTGTCGTGACCTAGTACGTATTGAAAATCTAAATCTACATCTAATTATAGTTGGTGATGGTCCTGACTTTAACCAATTAGTTGGTATCGCAAATAGAACTAATGCTTTATTAGGAAAAAAATGTATACATCTAGTTGGTGGTAAAACAAATGTGGTTGATTATTATCTTAATGCTGATTGTATAGTAGGAACAGGTCGTGTGGCAATTGAAGCTTTTGCTTGTAAAAAGCCTGTTATTGCATCTGGTAATAATGGTTATTTCGGTATCCTTAGCAATGATAATATTGAAAGTGCATGGAGAGTTTATTTTGGTGACCATAAATCTATAAAGTCTAATAATGCTTCATTCCTATATAACGATATTAAGTATGTATATGAAAATAAAGATAGACTTTCTGAATATGCTGAATCTTGCTATGACTGGGCTAGAAATTTCTTCGATATAAAATCTAATACAGATAGATTGATACGTGTTTACATGAATTCGCTTAAAAACTTTCATTAAAATGGAGCTGGTTAAATGAAAAAATTATTATATATTGGGTGGCTTGGACAAAACAACATAGGCGATGAACTTATGTGGGATATATTCTTAGATTTATGTGAAAAACATGGTGTCTCTGAAAAATATAAAATAGTAAACAATTTTGAAGATAGTGATTTAAATAATTTGCCTACCTATGATGTTGTTGTACTAGGAGGTGGATCACTTTTACTTCCAGGCTATATAGAAATACTTTACAGAAGTTTTCAATCTGGCTCTAAAATATTCATTTGGGGAAGTGGATATGATTGGGCTGAAAAAGATTATATAGTATCCCTAATGGAAGAAAATACTCCTGCATATTTATTCCCTGATGATGGTGAGATTATTTTACAAGAAATAATACCTAATTGTGAATTTGTAGGCGTTAGAGGTCCTTTAACCTATAATTTAATAAAAAAATCATTTGTTGATATTAGTAATTTAATAATTTCTGGTGATCCAGGATTTGCTTTACAAGAAAAACCTCTAGTAGATTATATGCCTATAACCACATTAGACCCAGCAGATAAAATTGTTGCTGTAAACTGGGGTTCTAGTTTGAATAAGATTTATGGTAATGATGAAGATAGTGTATCTGATGAACTTTCAAAAGTATGCGATTATTTAATAGACAATGGATATACAGTTTATCTATATATCATGTGGGAACAAGACTTAAAGCCTTTTTTAGATTTTTATAAAAAAATTAAACCTAGTGATAATTTAATTGTTGATACAAATATATATAGTGGTGGTCAATTAATGAGTTTATTAAAAAGATGTGAATTTTCTATAAATTTCAAACTTCACGGAAATATAACATCTGCTGTCGCAAATACACCTTTTATTTGTTTAGGCTATAGATTTAAGTGCTTTGACTTCGTTAAATCTATTGATTGTGATAAACTTATCGTACCTACAGATTCAAAAAATTTATATGATGATATTCTAGATTGTATAAGTT
>NZ_JAWDJM010000145.1:0-22260 GCF_032465715.1 Paraclostridium sp. MRS3W1
GTATAAGACTGATTAAATGTACACTTTTTTTATTCTAAATTTTATTTATTTTAATATTATTTATTAAGCTAAAGATGTAGCTTCTTTCTTAGCATCTTCTTTAACAGGAGCTTCTGTATACCATCCTCTTAATTTCATAGCATCAGCTATTCTCTTAATTGACATCATGTATGCAGCTGTTCTCATTTCAACATTGTGGTCTCCTGCTAATGCCCATATTTCTTCAAATGCTTTTTTCATTAAAGCTCTTTGTTTTTCTTGAACTTCGTCAAAACTCCAGTTGTATCTCATTAAATTTTGAACCCATTCAAAGTAAGAAACTGTAACTCCACCACTATTAGCTAATATATCTGGTACTAAAGTTATTCCTTTTTCAAATAGTATTTTATCTGCTTCTGGAGTAGTTGGTCCATTAGCTCCTTCACATACTATTTTAGCTTTTATATCTCCAGCATTTGCTGAAGTTATTTGATTTTCTAGTGCACAAGGCATTAATACGTCAACTTCTGCAGTTATTACACTTTGGTCAACAGCTTCTGCACCTGGGAATCCTTTTATACATCTATGTTCTTTATTGTAAGCCATTAAAGCTTTCATATCTATTCCATCTTTATTATATATAGTTCCTGTATGATCTTCTACATATATTACTTTAGCTCCTGCTTCATCTATGTACATACCAGCGAAGCTTCCAACATTACCAAATCCTTGAAGCCCTACAGTAACATTTGATACATCTATTCCTTTTTTCTTAGCTGCTTCCATTGCAATTGTAGCAACTCCATATCCTGTAGCTTCATTTCTAGCTAAAGATCCATAGAAATCAACTGGTTTTCCAGTAAATACTCCTGGTTGGAATTCTCCTGTAACATTTGCATATTCATCAACCATCCAAGCCATTATTTGTCCATTTGTATTAACATCTGGAGCTGGTATATCTTCTTTTTCTCCTATTATTGGAGCTATTGACTTAGCAAATCCTCTAGATATTCTTTCTAACTCACCTTGAGAGAATTCTGTAGGATCGATGGCCATACCACCTTTACCTCCACCATAAGGTATTCCTACTACTGAACACTTGAAAGTCATCCAAGTAGATAAAGCTTTAACCTCGTCCATACAAACTGCTGGATGGAATCTTAATCCTCCTTTAAATGGTCCACAAGCATTATTATGTTGTGATCTATATCCTGTAAATGTTCTTACAGTCCCATCATCCATTTTAACTGGGAATGATACTTCTAACACTCTCATTGGATTTTTTAATATTTCATATACTGCTGGATCTGCCCCTAATTTATCGCAAGCAGTTTTTACTTGAGATCTTGCTATCTCTAGAACATTTAAAGTTTTTTCAGCCATTTTAAAAGCCCCCTTAAAAATATTTTAATTTTTTAAATCCCCTTTGTTATTTGTCGGAAAATGATTTCCTCCACTTACAGTTTGATTATAGCACAGTTTTTTATGTATTTGTATAAAATTTATATTAGTTTTTTATTTAACACTTTTTATCTTGTTTACTCTTATATCTAGCCTACTTACATTTATTAAAGTAACATCATACAATGCCTTTATTATATGTTCTTGAAGCTTAAAAATAGTTTCAATACAGTTAAATAAATCCAATTCTAAAATAATAAATATTTCTAAATTTCCTTTTTTATTGTTAAATTTTACTGAATTAATTTTGCTTATGTAATCAAATTTTGATAGTTCAAAAAATATTATTTGATTTATTGCATTTTTTTTAATATAAAAATTTCCCATATAGCTAAATGTCGGTCTAATAATAGTTTTTTCAACTAATATAGATTCTTTATTTTCTCTTTTAAATAATTTTTTGATCGGATTTATACTAAGTCCACTAGCAATAGATTTAACCTCTAATGTCGGAAGAGGTATTATGTGATTTCCTTTACTTCTCCACTCTTTCGCAATATCTATTTCTTCTTGTGTCGATATTTCATTTATATAAACAGTTTTATATATTTTACCTAAATTCAATTTACTAGCTATCTGATTTACCATTTTATCTGATGTTCCTATTATTAAAATAGACTCTATATTTTCTTCCACTATTTTAAATTTCACTTCATTTCTATGGTTTTCATCGTGAAATATAGCTCTTTTAACTGCCTGAATTTTGGTACTTGCTTGTTTTGCTGATATTCCAGCAATTATTTTATTCTTAAAAATTAAAATTCCATCATCTATTATATAGTTTATATTTTTTTCATAGGCTAACTCTAATGCTTTATAACTTTTTCCAGAACCACTCTCTCCTACTAATGCATAAACCTTCATATTTACACTCCTATAATATATATTTAAAAAGGAGTGTCCCAAAATAAGCATGTATAGAATGAATATAAGTTTTAGCGACTTTCAAAGCATCTTTTCAGCTTTAGGAGCAAAACTTATATTCATTCTTTCACACTATACTATTTTGATACACTCCCTTAATTATATATTATAGCAAAACTCTCCATTTCCTTTAACAGAAAAGAAATCTGCATATCCTATTTCAAAAATTCTTTTTTCTAAATCTGGTATTTCTATATTATTTTTTATCAAATGAGTAAGAGCTCCTACATAAGATATATCACCTTGAACTATCACTCCTTTAATAAAATTATCTTTTATTATAAACTTTTTATACCCTGTTTCATCTTTTCTAACATTTACTATACAGTCTTCTTCCATATCAACTATACCTAGCGAAACTGTAGGTATACCTAAAAAATTCATTGTGTTTCTATATACAAATGAATCATCTATTTTTTCTTCTCTTCCAGCCATATTATAGGCCGCTACTATTCCTTGCTTCACAGCTAAAGGCCAAATTGCATTTTTTCCAACAACATCACCTGCCGCAAATATGTCTTTTGCAGTAGTTTTGCAGTTCTCATCTATGATTATTCCTCTATCATAACTTATAAATTCTTTATTTATAAATTCAGCATTTGGAATAACCCCGGTTGCTACAATTGCCATATCACATTCTATATAATTTTCATCATCTAATACTACTCCAATTATATTTTCATTATTATCCATGCAAATTTCATTAACACTTGCACCCTTAAAGAATTTCACACCTAATTCTTTAAATTTATTTTCATATACTGATGCAGAGTATTCATCTAACTGTCTATTTAGTATAAAAGGTTCTCTATATATTACAGATATATCTAAATTTTTATATTCTAATAATCCGATAAGAGCATCTATTCCTACAAGCCCAGCTCCTAATATGGCTATTTTTTTACAATCCTTTGCTTTTTCTTTTATTTCATAAGCATCTTCTATATTTCTAAGCCCATACACATGTTTTGCTTTTTTTAAGTTTTTTATAGGAGGCATAGCTGATGATGCGCCTGTTGCAATTAATAGTTTATCATATTTAACTTTTTCACCAGTCTCTAGTATAGATACTTCTTTATTTTCTATATCTATATTATTTACAGTACATGACTTTTTCCAACTTATATTATATTTTTCATCAAATTTAGTTTCTACAAAGTTTAAGCTATTTAATGTTCTATGTTCAGATATAATATGATGTAACATACATCTTGAGTAAATGTGTTCATCTTTTGATATTAATGTTATATTAGCTTTTTCATCTAACTCCCTTAATACTTTTATAGCGTTAATGCCTGCCGCACTAGCACCCAGAACTACATAATTCATTTTTTACCTCCTCTTGTAGCGTTATTGCTCCAGTTGGACAATTAGCTACACACTTGGGATATCCTATACTTTCACACATATCACATTTTAAAATAGTTTGTTTTGTTTTATCATCAGGCTTTAAAAGTCCATATGGACATGCCATAACGCACATATAACAAACTCCACACTTATCTTTGTCATAACTTACTATTCCAGTTTCTTTATTTTTTGTCATAGCTCCACTCATACATGTAAGTACACATTCTGGAGTTTCACAATGTCTACAAATAATAGGAATTGGATTATTAAATTTATTTAACTCTATGTGGTTTCTACTTTCGTTATCTAGGTCTTCTAAATCTAAAGAGTACATATCTTTTTGTAAATCGTTTCTTAACATGCATGCTAAAACACAACTCTTACATCCGGTACATAATTCTTTATTAATTAGAATCCTATGCATAACATTCCACATCCTTTAAGCCTAATTTTTCTCTTCTATCTATAATTATTTTTTCTAATGTATCAGCTGAAGATACAACATCTGAATCAACTATAACATGACCTCCAGTTATATCCTTTAATCCTTCCGTTAAAACTTGTGTAACTAATTTACCACCTGTTATAAATGGCGGTAATGCTAAATGAAGAGGTAATCCTAAAGCTAATCCAAATGCTCCATCTGCTAAAGCTTGTTCTTCTAACCATTGAGGTGCAGATAAAATTAGTGGAAGCTGAGGTATATCTATTCCTAATTCTTTAGCGATTTCAGTGGCAACTATTTCAAGTCTTCCTATAGCTAAACATGGTCCAAAGTTCAATACTGGTGGTATTCCTAAAGATTTGCAAACTTCTTTTAAATTTTCACCTGCTAATTCTTCAGCTCCAGGAGACATTAATCCAACATTTTCTAAGCCTCCAGTTGAACATCCTGCAGATAAAACGATTATATCTCTTTTTATAAGCTCTTTAGTTAATTCTACAGTAAATACATCGTGTCCTTTTGCTGTCATATTTGAACATCCAACAACTGCTGCTATTCCTTTTATTTTACCTTCTGCAATTAAGTTTATAAGAGGTTTCCATGAGTCCCCTAAAAATGCCTTTAAGTTCTTCTCACTTACACCTGTTAATGAAACATCATGTCCGTGGTCACTAGGTATGTCTATTTCAACTTCGCCTCTTCTTGATTTATAACTTATTAAGGCTTCATTTATTAATTTTTCTGAAATTGATTCTATATTCTCTCTATCGAATGGCACATATTCTGCATTAACTTTTTTAGCTACATCATCTAAACAAACCATTTTAACTTTATATTTATCTGCTATAGGCTCTATACCTGGTATAGTACAGTTAAATTCAGATGCAATCATATCTATTGCTCCTGTAGAAAGTACAGCCTCACTTGTAAAGTTATTTCCAGCATGACCTGCAAATACCTCTTGATAGTGCTCACCTCTTAACTGTAAATCTTGCCCTACACAAGTACATCCAACTAATTTAAACCCTTTTGCTCCTGCTTCTTTTGCTAATTTAACAACATCTTCATCTTTCAATCTATCTTGGAAGTGAGCAAATGTTGAATGTTGATGTCCTGTTATCATTATGTTTATATAATCTTTATCTATAACTCTAAATCCTACAGGTGCAGTTCTTATAACTGGCTCTCCTAAAATAACATCGTTTAAAAGGTTAGTTAGTGTAAGTCCATATAATCCTGTAGATATACCTAAATTTAAGCAGTTTATAAGCATATCAACAGGGTCACTACTTAAATTTGTAGATGACTTAACTATTGCATCAAAAACTTCTGACTTAGCTCCTCCTGGCATTATTCCTATTTCTTTCCACTTGTTAATTCTTGGAGCATAAGCTATTTTCTCTACTAACTCCATTTTCTCATCTCTAGATTTATATAAATCATCTAAAACTTTTTGTGCAACTTTTATACATTTTTCATGTCTATCATTAGCTTTAACCCCAAATATTTCAGCTAATTCATCTATTGTCTTTGCTCCCTTTATTATTCCTTTATCTTCACCTAATTTTTTCAAGTTTCTAGCTGTATTTTCAACAACATGGAGATAGCATGCAGCTCCACTTGCAACTGCTCTTAAAAAATTTCTAGCAACTATTGTATCAGCATCTGCTCCACAAATTCCTCTTGGAGATTTAGGTGTTATTCTACATGGACCATTTGCACATAATCTACAACATACACCTTGAAGTCCAAAACCACATTTAATTTTTTGATCCTCAGTTCTATGGAATGCCATTTCAACATCCTTCGACGCTACAAAACTTTCTAACCTTTTATCTGCACTTTCGCACATTTTACAACTAACACAAGACATAAATTACTTCCCCCTAAATATATTTTTATGGTAATATTTTCTATATATACCATACATTGTTAATGCCTAAACATATTTTTGAAAAAGTTTTCCTAATTAAAAAAACTTATTTACTTTTGAAAAAATCCAATAAGTAAATAAGTTTTTTTATAATCTATTTGTTTAGACCTTCGCTTATATTTTTCAGTTTATTTTTTACTCTATCTGCTTCTGCTCCATTTAGTGGTGTTGGTTGATAATTATTGACATTACTTTCAGATGATATAGAACAAGGTATAATTTCAGGTTTGTTTATACTTATCAGTTTATTATCTTCAAAGTTAAACGTTTGTTTGTATATAAAAGTATCTTTATCTTGAGAATTTTTATTACCTCCAAAGCAGAAATTACTTAGGCTATATGCAATATACTTTCCTTTATATTCTTCTATTCCTTGCATAACATGAGGATGACTTCCTAAAACCCCATCAGCTCCATTATTTATAGCAAAATGCGCAAAATCTTTTTGAACTTGATCAGGATAATATTGTCGCTCTGTTCCCCAATGGAAATATACAAATACTACATTCGATTCTTTTTTCATACTTTGTATATCTTTTTTCATATTATTTAAAAATTCTTCATTATAATTTTCAGGCCAACCATTGTAACCTAATAATCCGACCTTTACACCTTTAACATCTACTATACTTTTCTCTCCTAAACCAAAATAATCTATATTATTTTCTTTTAATATAAATTTAGTTTGTTTCATACCCTCGTCAAAATAATCCTCCGAGTGGTTATTTGCTAATGTTACAGCATCTATTCCACCTTCTTTAAGTATATTTACATAAGAAGGATCTCCTTTAAATGCAAATTTTTTAACTTTTGCATTGCTTGCGCTAGTTAAAGGACCCTCTAAATTTGCTACCGTTAAGTCATCCTCTTCAAAAATTTCCTTAACATTTTTTAAAAAGTATCCATAATCTTGCCCTTGATTTTCAAACTCATTATCAAAAGATCCATAATATGAAGCTCCCTTATAATTCCCCATAGTTATGTCCCCTACAAAATTAATAGTTATGCTTTCCTTTTTTATCTCTGTTACTTCATCAACTTTCTTTGATTGTTCATTAATATCTTTAATTTTATTATTTCCTACAATAATTTTAAAAATAAGCATGCAAATAACTACCACTACAACAATTATTCCAGATATTAATAGTGATAGCTTCTTTTTATTAATCTTTTTTTTCATCTATCTACCTCCACAAAAATAATAAACCCTAAATATATTATAGCTTATGCATTTGTCAAAATAAATCGGTTTATGTAATATGTTTGTTTTTTTGTATGTATTCTAATTATTGTTATATATATTTTTTTTTGTTATAATACTAATGAACATAATTTTACATATTTTAGGAGGAGATTGAAAATGGCTTACAAAATTAATGATGCTTGTATAAGCTGTGGTGCTTGTGAAGCTGAGTGCCCAGTTAGCTGTATATCAGCTGGAGATGACAAATATGTTATAGATGCAGATACTTGTATAGAGTGTGGTGCTTGTAACGGAGTTTGTCCAGTAGATGCTCCACAACCAGAATAATAATAAATTAAAATAAAAAAGCTACCTACTTTGTAGGTAGCTTTTTTATTTTAATTTATTTATCTTCATTCATAAGATATGATAAAGTAAATAAACTTTCAGTTAAGTTTACATTTTCAACTATAACATCATTTGGTACTTCTAAATCTAACGGTGCAAAGTTCCAAACTCCTTTTATACCTGATTTAACTAATCTATCGACAACTTCTTGCGCCCCATTTTTTGGTATACATAATATCGCTATATCGATATCATTTTCAGCTACGAACTCCTCGATGTCATCAGAATCTAATATTTCAAAATCTCTAATTTTTAATCCTATCATTCTTGGGTTTGCATCAAATAAAGCTTTTATCTTAAACCCTGCTTTAGTAAAACCTGAATAATTAGCTATTGCTTGTCCTAAGTTTCCAGCCCCAATTATTATAGAATTATAAGTTCTAGATAACCCTAATATTTTACCTATTTCATTATATAATTCTTCGACATTATATCCGTATCCCTGCTGTCCAAATCCACCAAAGTTGTTTAAATCTTGTCTTATTTGAGATGCTGTAAAGCCAATTATATCGCTTAATTCTTTAGAAGATATTCTTTGTATATCTCTATCTAACAAATCTCCTAAGTATCTGTGATATTTAGGTAATCTTCTTATTACAGCCATAGAAATATTTTTATTACTCATCTCATCACCTCCTATATATTCATTATCCCTGTTTTATATACTATGCTATTTTTTTAACAAAATGCATATATCCTTGATTATATTATACCAAAACATTATAATTTTAGATAGTTTAAAGGAGGTATAATTTTATGATTGTTTTGTCGTGTAATAACTTAAATAAAAGTTTTGGAATAGATACTATATTAGAAAATATTAGCTTCACTGTAAATGAAGGCGATAAGGTCGGTATTATAGGTGTAAATGGAACGGGTAAAACTACTTTATTTAAAGTCCTTTCTGGTATTTATGGGTATGATAGCGGAGATATATATCTTGGTAAAGGTGTAGAAATAGGATATCTTGAACAAAATACAAATTTCCAATCGGAAAAAACTATCTATGAAGAAGTTTTAGAAGTTTTTTCTGATTTAATGGATATGGAAAACTATATAAGAGATTTAGAAATTAAAATAGCAGAAGAAGGTTCTAACCCTAACTCAAAAATTCTGGATAAACTTATGAATGAATATTCTCAAAAGCTAGAACTTTTCTCTGAATTAAATGGTTATGGTTATAAATCAGAAGTAAAAGGTATTTTAAAAGGCCTAGGTTTTTCTGATTCTGACATGGAAACTCCAATAAATATATTATCTGGAGGAGAAAAAACCAGAGTCTTACTTTCTAAGCTACTACTAAAAAATCCTTCACTTCTACTTCTAGATGAACCAACTAACCATCTTGATTCTGATGCCATCGAATGGTTAGAGGTATTCTTAAAACAATATAAAGGAACAGTAATTATCATATCTCATGATAGATATTTCCTAGATCAAGTTGTAAATAGAGTATTTGAAATTCATAATAAAAGACTTAAAACCTATAATGGAAATTACTCTAAATTTATAGAATTATCTAAAGTAGAAAAAGAATTAGAAGTTAAAAAATATGAAGACCAACAAAAAGAAATTAAAAAACAAGAAGAATCAATTGATAGACTAAAAGCTTACGGAAGAGAAAAACATTTAAAAAGAGCTAGAAGTAAAGAGAAAATGCTGGATAAAGTTGATGTATTAGATAAGCCTGATGTATTCAGAAAAAAAGCTAGTATTCAATTCAGTCCTTCTGTATCTAGTGGTAATGATGTATTACAAGTAGAGGATCTTTCTATGGGTTATGGTGAAAGAATACTATTTAAGGACATAAACTTTAATATATATAGAGGAGAAAAAGTCGCTTTGATAGGAGCTAACGGAATAGGAAAGTCTACTTTATTTAAAATAATAATGAATGAAATAATACCGTTAACTGGTACTGCTAAACTTGGTGCAAATGTTCATGTAGACTACTTCCACCAAGAGCAAAAAACTCTTAACCTAGATAATACTATTATTGATGAAATCTGGAATGATCATCCTAGTCTAAATCAAACCACACTTAGAAATATGTTAGGATCTTTTTTATTTGAAGATGAAGAAGTGTTTAAAAAAATATCTACACTAAGTGGTGGAGAAAGAGCTAGAGTTGCTATATTAAAATTAATTTTATCTAATTCTAACTTTTTGTTACTAGATGAGCCTACAAATCACCTTGATATAGACTCTAAAGAAGTTCTTGAAGAAGCCTTATTAAATTATACAGGAACTTTATTTACAATATCTCATGATAGATATTTCTTAAACACAGTTGTTGATAAAATACTTGTTCTTGATTCTGATGGAATAACAGAATATCTAGGTAATTATAATTATTATATGGATAAGAAAAAGCAAACTTTAGAGATGAACTCCATGGAAACAACTGAAGAAAAAACGAAAACTCAATTAAAAGATGAAAAACGAAAAGAAAGAGAACAAAGAGAGTTAGAGAAAAAAGCTAGAGTTAAGAGGCAGAATATAGAAAAGGAAATTGAAGAAATAGAACTTGAAATCGAAGAACTTAATGTCCTTATGTGCCAAGAAGAAATATATTCTAATCCTGAAAAATCTAAAGAAGTTAGTCAAAATAAAACTTCCTTAGAAGATAGATTAAATAATTTATATGAAGAATGGGAACAGCTAATGTAGGCTGTTCTTTATTTTTGATAATTCTGAAATTAATAAAATAAATTAGTTGATATATACATACTATTTATATTAACATATTATAGACGTTAAATTTAAGGGGGTGTCTTATTGACAAATATTTTTAATCTTAATAATGAAAACAAAAGATTTTATAAATTATTAGTTTCACTTTGTATTCCTATAATAATACAAAATCTTATATCTACATCTGTAAATATTATAGATACTGTAATGATTAGTAGTTTAGGAGAAGCATCTGTAGCATCTATAGGAGTTGCTAACCAATACTTCTTCTTATTTAATATGACTTTATCTGGATTAACAGGTGGTGCTGGTTTATTTATATCTCAATTTTTCGGAAAAAATGATTCTAACAATATAAAAAAGGTTACTGGTCTAAATGTTTTACTTGGAATAATATTAGGTTTATTATTTTTTATACCAGCTTTTATATTTCCTAAATTTATAATACATTTTTTCTCTTATGATCCTGAAGTGGTTAAGCTTTGTATTCAATACTTTAGCATTATCGCTTTTTGTTATCCTTTAATAGCAGTTAGTACTGTATTTAGTATGGGGTCTAGAAGTATTCGAAATCCTAAGCTTGGAATGATTTGTAGTGCAATTGCACTTATAAGTAATATTGTATTAAATTACTGTTTAATATTTGGGAACTTAGGTTTCCCTGCTTTAGGAGTTCGTGGAGCTGCTATAGCTACTGTTATAGCTAGATTCATAGAGTTCTCTCTTTTAATCGGATATGTATATATTTTAAAGAAAGATTATGTTTTAAAGTTTACTATTAAAAATTTAAAGTCTATAGATAAACAGTTTATAAATGCTTTTTTTGAAAAAAGTACCCCTATATTATTAAATGATAGCGGTTGGGCAGTAGGTACAGTTTTATATTCTGTTGCTTATGCAAAAGCCGGTACTTCTGCAATTGCAGCTAGCCAAATAGCTACTAGTACTGGAAATTTCTTTATTATGACAGCTGTTTGCGTTGCTATAGGAGCATCCATTATGTTAGGTAATGAACTTGGAGCTGATAATAAAGATGTCGCTATTGATTATGCTAAGAAGTTTTCTAAGATAGTTTTTGTAGTTGGTACTCTGTTTGGTTTCCTTCTTATATTAAATATACCTGTGTTACTTAAGATGTTTAGTGTTTCAGATAGTCTTGCACCTGATATTATTAAAATATTTGCTATTATGGGATTATTAATGGGCCTAAAATCTTTTAATACGCTTTTAATTATAGGTATTTTAAGAAGCGGTGGAGATACTAAATATTCTTTATTTTTAGAACTAGGATGTATGTGGCTAGTATCACTTCCTCTTACTTTTATATTTGCAATTAAGGGAGCTCCTATTTATATTCTAGTGCTTCTTACTTACTCTGAAGAAATTGTTAAGTTTATATTTGGAGTTCCTAGAGCATTATCTAAAAAATGGGTTGCTAATATCGTAAAAGAAATTGATTAGGTAATTCTCGTTGGAATATATTATTGTTTTATTCGCTGAAAGACCTAAAATCATAGTCTTTAACGCCACTTCAACAATAATGCTTTCCAACTTCGATAGTTTAAAGTAAATAAAAAGGTACTATTATAAAATAATTTTATAATAGTACCTTTTTTAATTCATCCTTTATACTTAAATATAATTAGTTTTTTATTTACTGTATTAAAATGTAATACTATAGCTTTTAACGATCTTTAAAACATTTTACGCTTTAGGAGTGAACCCTGTAGTATTACATTTTTCATTTTAGCTTAAATAAAAAATTAATTTGCATCTTTTTCTAATTTAACTACCTTATATGATTTAGATTCTAATTTAAATTCAACGATATTATGATTTACCTCAATAAGCCCATCAACTAGATTTGTATATTTACTATTAAGACATTCTTTCATATCTATTTTTATAACTTCTTCTCGTTCTGACCTATTTACTAAAACTAAAATATTATCATCATTTATATCTTCAATATATCTTATATAACCAAACACATTAGGATTTTTTAATTCTAAAAATTTAGTTTCCCCACTAGTTAGCACCTTACTTTTATTTCTATCCTTAATAATATTTTTATAGAAAGATAATATTTCCTTATCTTCATTTTTCCATGGATAAGTCCTTCTATTATCTGGATCTGTTTCACCTAAAAGTCCTGCTTCATCACCATAATATATATATGGCACTCCTTCAAAAGTCATTTGTATAGCAACCGCTAATTTAAGAAGTTCTTTATCTTCATTTAATTCTGTAAGTATTCTTCTTGTATCATGCGTACCTAATATATTTAAATTAGATTTAAAAGATTCTTTTGGATAATTTTCTTTTATAGTCATAAGGCTATTATATACATCATTTGAATCAATTTTATAATTTAAAAAATCTACAAATATATTCTTAAACACATACCCTGTAACCCCATTTAGTTGGTCACCTAAAAGATATTTTCTTCTTTCATCATAACTAATTTTATTAGATGCATCTTCCCAAACTTCACCTACAAGAATAGATTCTTTATCTAGTTTTAAAGTCTCACTCTTTAACTCCTCTATAAATTTAGAAGGTAATTCATCAGCTACATCGAGTCTCCATCCTTTAACTCCATATCCCATCCATTTTTTTATTACACTGTTATCACTTTTTATAATATAGTCAATATATGAAGTTTCAGTTTCGTTTACATTTGGTAAAGATTTAACCCCCCACCAACAATCATATTTTTGCGGATAGTTTTCAAATTTGTACCAAGAAATATACGGTGAATCTTGTGATTGATATGCGCCTACAGAATCATAATTCCCATACTTATTAAAATATACGCTATCATCTCCTGTATGACTAAATACACCATCTAATATAATATTTATTCCCTTTTTATTTGCTTCACTTATTAACTCTTTAAATATTTCTTCATTTCCAAACATCGGATCAATATTTTTATAGTCTCCTGTGTCATACTTGTGGTTACTCTGTGATTCAAATATAGGGCTTAAGTATATTATGCTAACCCCTAAACTTTTCAAATAACTTAATTTACTTATTATTCCTTTTAGATTTCCTCCATGAAAATCCCATCTAATTATTTCATTTTCACTATTTTTTATATACATAGGAGTATCTTCCCAATTTGCATATACAAAACTATTCTTTTTAGGGTTATTTATTTTACCACTTTTATTAAATCTATCTACAAATATATGGTATAAAACTCCCTCTTTAAACCAATCTGGAGATTTAATATTCTTACTAACTGTAATTTGATACTTACTTAAACTATTAATATCAAATTTTTCTTCGCATATACCATTTCTTTTACTCTTACCATAGTACTTTAATTCGTTATTTCCATTTATACTTTCTATCGTTTTAAAAAAGTAAAAATAAACATCTGCTTGTTGAAATTCATATTGATCTATATTGAACATACAATCGGATGCTTTTGTCATTTTTATTTCTTCTAAATTTTTCCCATCTCTTTCTATAATTAAATATACTTCTTTTACATTTTCTGTAGCTTTTACATTTAAACTTAATTTTTCTCCTAATTCCAAAGCTCCGAAAGGCTTTTTATAACTTTCTAACCAAGAATTATATGTTATACTCATTTTGATCTCCCACCTTTTATCTTTTGAACTGTTTATTTTTTATACCATATATCCTTAGCATATTCATTTATAGTTCTATCACTTGAAAATATTCCTGAATTTGCTATATTTGTTAAAGAAATTTCATTCCACTTATATCTATCTTTATATAAATTATTTATTTTTTTCTGTGCTTCTATATAGTTCTCAAAGTCTCTTAATACAAAAAATTCATCATTATAGGTTATTAAAGAATTATATATTTCTCTACCTTCTTCACCTATATTTGGTATGAATCCATTAACTAAATCATCCACAACCCTCTTTATATAGAAATTATTAGAATAAATATCTGCTGCTGAATATCCTCCAAACTTATTGTATTCTAGCACCTGACTTGCTGATAATCCAAAAATTATTATGTTTTCATCGCCTACTTGTTCATGTATTTCTATATTTGCACCATCTAAAGTCGCTAAAGTTATAGCTCCATTCATCATAAATTTCATATTACTAGTTCCTGAAGCTTCCTTTGTAGTTGTTGATATTTGTTCACTTACATTTGCAGCTGGTATTATTTTTTCTGCTAATGAAACCCCGTAATTTTCTATAAATACTACTTTTAATTTTTCATTAACTCTTTTATCATTATTAATTTTTTGAGCTAATTCATTTATAAATTTAATAACGCATTTGGCAAAGTAGTATCCAGGAGCAGCCTTTGCTCCAAATATAAATGTTCTTGGCTTTATGTCTAGGTTTGGATTATCTAATAATTCATGATATAAATGAAGTATGTGAAGTGCATTCATAAGTTGTCGTTTGTATGCATGTAGCCTTTTTATTTGTATATCAAATATAGAATTTGGATCTATTGATATATTATTTCTTTCTTTTATAATTTTTGATAAGTTTATCTTATTGTTATATTTTATTTTTTCTAGTTCCTGTAATACATTTTTTTCATTCTTATATTTTTCAAGTTGCTTTAGTTTCATAGTGTCCTTTTCCCAGTCTCTACCTATAAGACTAGTTATTAAACTAGATAACTGAGGGTTTGATAACATTAGCCATCTTCTATGAGCAATTCCATTTGTTTTGTTATTAAATTTATATGGCTCATCCTCATAAAATTCTTTTAATACTTCTTTTTTCAAAATTTTAGTATGAAGGTCTGCAACTCCATTTACACTGCTACTTCCAACTATACTTAAGTTAGCCATATTTACATTATTATTATAAATAATAGCCATCTTATTTATTTTTTCACTGTCATTTGAATATTTAGTTTTTAACTTATTTAAATACCTTTTATTTATTTCTTCTATAATCATATAAATTCTTGGAAGTAATTCTTTTATCATTGATATTTGCCATTTTTCCATGGCTTCTGTCATTATGGTGTGATTCGTATATGAAGTGCATTTTTTTGTAATTTCCCAAGCTTCATCCCATCCAAGAGCTTCTTCATCCATAAGTATTCTCATTAATTCAGGTATACATAATGATGGATGAGTATCATTTATATGAATAGATATTTTTTCATTTAATTTATTAATATTGATTTTATTTTTTTTACACTTTCTTAATATATCCTGCAATCCTGCACTAACTAAAAAATACTCCTGTTTTAATCTTAGCATTTTGCCTGCATCGTTAGAATCATTTGGATATAATACTTGTGATATCTCGTCTACGTAATATCTATATTGGAGTGCATCATGATAGCTACCATAGCTGTTTTTTGAATCTTTTAATATTGGTTCAAAATCTTTTCTAGGTATATCTGATTTAAATAGCCTCAATGTATTTATATACTGATTTTCATACCCTATAATAGGTATATCATAAGGTAGAGCCATTACAGGTATATAATTTTTATGAATAGCCTTTAGCTTTCCATTATTACTTACAAGTTCTACTTCTCCTCCAAATTTAACGATAACCGCTTTATTTGGTCTTACAGTTTCCCAAATATAGGATTCTTCTTTTAGCCAATTATCAGGGACCTCAACTTGGTGACCATTTACAAACTTTTGTTCAAACAATCCATATTCATATCTAATACCATAGCCATGCCCACTTATTTTAGTAGATGCCATCGAATCTAGAAAACATGCAGCTAATCTGCCTAATCCACCATTTCCTAATGCAGGGTCAGATTCTGCATCTATTAAATCATCTAGATTTATGTTCATAGTAGCTAATATAGATCTTACTTCCTCCATTACTCCTAAGTTTAAAAGATTTGACTGTAACTGTCTTCCTAATAAAAACTCTATGCAAAAATAGTAAACTTCCTTTTCCTTTTTTAATCTATTCTCTTTCCATATATTTGCTATTTTAGATTTAAGAACAGTTACTAATGTATTTAGTAACTGCTCATTGTTAGCTTCTTCAATACTTTGTTTATATAAAAAATCCATTTGATTTTTAAATTCTAGCTTAAATTCCTCCCTATTTATGAGAGTCAATATTACCAACTCCTTTGCCAAACTATTTCATTATACGTTTTTATATATTCATTTGCGGACTTAGCCCAACTACTATCAGTACTCATAGCACTTTTAACTATTTTTAACCATGACTTTTTATCATTTTTATAAGTATCTATTGCGCTTTTAATACAGTAAAACATTTCATGTGCATTGTAATTTGCAAAACTAAATCCATTTCCTTCTCCTGTATATTTATTGAAAGGTTTTACAGTGTCTTTTAATCCTCCTGTTTCTCTTACTATAGGTATAGATCCATATCTCATTGCTATCATCTGCCCAATTCCACACGGCTCAAATAAAGATGGCATTAAAAACATATCTGATGATGCATAAATTTGTTGCGCAAGTGCAGCATCAAATGTTAATATAGCCGCTACTTTATTTGGATATTTACCTGAATAGTAATTTAACATAGATTGATATTGTTCTTCTCCAGTACCCAAAACCACTAATTGTAAATTTTCTCCTACTATTTCTGGCATCATATATGATATTAAGTCCAATCCTTTTTGGGATACTAATCTAGAAACTATTCCTATCATAGGAATATCCGGATTAACTTCTAATCCAAGAATTTTTTGTAATTCTAATTTATTTTTAACTTTATCACCTATTGAATTTATATTATAATTGCATACTATATTTTTATCTGTCTCAGGGTTATTTATTTCATAATCAATTCCATTTACAATTCCCTTTAACTTATGTGAGTTAGATTTTATTAATCCATCTAAACTTTCTCCATAAAACTTTGTTTGTATTTCATTAGCGTAAGTAGGACTTACTGTGCTTACTTTATCTGAATATACTATTCCGGATTTCATAAAGTTTATACCACCGTAATACTCTATATGCCCATCATCTAAATAATGTCTTGGTATAGATAATACATCTTCTATATTTTTATTTGAAAATACACCTTGGTATTGAAGGTTGTGTATAGTATATATAGTTTTTATTTCAGAATATCTTTCATCTTGGCTATAATTTTCTTTTAAAAATAAAGGTATCATACCAGTGTGCCAATCATTTAAGTTTATTACATCTGGGAAAAAATCTATTCTTTTTAAAGATTCTAGTACTGCATTACTAAAGAAAGTAAATCTTTCTACATCATCGTCATAACCGTATAAATATGCATATTCACCATCTCTTTTGAAGTAGAATTCATTATCTATAAAGTAAAATTTTACTCCATCTAGCTCTAACTCCATTAATCCACAATATTGATTTCTCCATGCTACGTTTACATTGAATACTGCTACTGTTTTCATTTGATCTTTTAAATATTTAGGAATATTGACATACTTAGGCATTATAACCCTTATATCAACTCCTTCTCTTTTTAAAGCCTTTGGAAGTGCATAAGAAACATCTCCCAATCCCCCAGTCTTTACAAAAGGCCAACACTCTGCCGTTACAAAAAGAACTCTCAAAACTTATCCCCCTCTATAAAATCACATTTTTTTCTACTACTAATGGTAGTTTAATATCTCCTTTTAATTCTTTATCTTTTGATATAAATACATTTTTATCTAGTATTACATTATCTAGTTTCACATTTTCTTGTATAGTTCCACTTTGCATAACTACAGAATTTTTTATAACTGCTCCTTTTTTTACATGAACTTTTCTAAATATAATACTATCTTGAACTTCTCCTTCTATTACACAACCCGTAGCTACAAATGAATTTTTCACATTAGATGTTTCTGTGTACAGTGTAGGCTGCTCATTTTTTTCTTTTGTATATATCTTTCTATCTGAATAAAATAATTCATTTGCTACATCTACATTTAATAAATCTTTATTAGCTTCAAAATAGTTTTTAGTAGAATTTATACATTTTAAATATCCTTTATATTCATATGCTCCTATTCTTATCTCTTCTGTACTTTCATTTATACAATCTTCTATATGTGCATATTCACCTCGTGATACTGCATCATATATCATATCTATAAATAAGCTTTTTTTCATGATATACATATCCATCGATATATCTGCGTTCTTTTCTCTTCCTATATTTATTCCCATGCTAGTAATTTGATTTTTATCATTTATATTTAATTTTGTAGTTCCTAAAAAATCTTCATCTGCATTATATATAGTTTTATAAATAACAGTTATGTTGTTGCCTGACAACTTATGATAGTTTAGTGCTTTTTTATAATCTATATTGCAAATCATATAACTAGGAGATATAAGTACATATTCTTGCTTACTTTTTTCTATATAGTCTATATTAGAAAAAACATTATGAACATCTCCTTTTTTTATTGCTCTACAAATTTGTTTTTTAGTATTTTCAGGACTAAATACAAATAATCCATCATTCTTTGCTGATAAATCCCAATGGCTACCATTTCCTAAATGATCTGTCAAAGATCTATATTTTTGGTCTGAAAAAATACCTATATTTTTCATACCTGCATTAACCATATTAGAAAGAGCAAAATCTATTATTCTATATCTTCCTCCTATAGGTATTGATGCTACTACCCTTGAATCACTTAATTCTTTTAAGTTATCACCTTTTCTATTTAAATTAATTATTCCCATACACTCTTTATTCATTTTTTAATCCCCCTATACTAATTCCATAGAAACAACATCAAATTCAGATACTATACTTATACTATCGTCACCACTAGAAATCTTGCAATCGTCCTCTATTACCGCACCTTCTCCTATCATAGCCTTTTCTATAATCACATTTTTACCTATTTTTGCATTTGACATTATTACTGAATCTTTCACTATACTTCCCTCTCCTATACTAACTCCATGAGATACAACTGAATTTTCAACAGTTCCAAAAACTCTGCATCCATCTACAACAATAGATTGTTTTACATTAGAATTTTTTCCTAGGTATTGTGGAGGCATAGCCATTGTGTCTGTATAAATTCTCCAATTAGAATCGTTTAAATTAAACCCATTACCCGGATTAATTAAATCCATATTTGCTTGCCACAAACTTTCTATAGTTCCTACATCTCTCCAGTATCCATTAAATTCATATGCATACATACTAGCTTTATCATCTAACATTTTAGGAATTAAATTTTTACCAAAGTCTACGTACTCTTTTTCTGATTTAAAATAGCTTTTCATCTTTGCCCAGTTGAATATGTAAATTCCCATTGATGCTAAATTACTCTTAGGATTTTCAGGTTTTTCTTCAAATTCATATATACTTCCATCTTCATTTGCATTCATTATTCCAAATCTACTAGCTTCATCCCAGTCAACTTCCATTACCGCAATTGTTACATCTGCATTTTTTGATTTATGTTCTTCTAACATATCGCTATAGTCCATTTTATAAATATGATCTCCCGATAAAATTAAAACATATTCTGGATCATAGCTATCTATATAATTCATATTTTGGTATATAGCATCTGCTGTACCTTTATACCATTTTCCTTCTTTTTCATTCATATATGGTTGAAGTATTGATAATCCTCCATTTCTTCTATCTAAATCCCAGTGACTTCCTATTCCTATATGTGAATTTAATAATAAAGGTCTATATTGTGTTAATACTCCAACTGTATCTATACCTGAATTTGAGCAATTGCTCAAAACAAAATCTATGATCCTATATTTACCTCCAAATGAAACTGCTGGTTTTGCTATGTTTTTAGTAAACACTCCTAATCTTGATCCTTGTCCCCCTGCTAATATCATTGCTATCATTTCTTTTTTCATAATTTACTCCTAATCCCCCTAATAAATTAATAAAATTTCTAAATTTATAATATATTTATATTTTTACCTTTTATAAAAGTAGCTCCCATAGGTGGAACCTTTATATTTATAGAATACTGTTTATTATGCCATGCTATATTTTCTGATTCTAAATCCATACCCTTCATAGTTTGTCCTGATCCCCAGTATTCTTTATCATCACTACTTAAAACTTCTTCATAAACACCCTCATATGGCACTCCTATCCTATATTCAGGATGAAATACTGGTGTGAAATTTAATACTCCTATTATAAAATCTTCTTTTTTCTTACCTTTTCTCATAATAACAATTACACTTTGATCTATATTGTGAGGATCTATAAAATCAAATCCTGAGTTATGTTCATCTATTTCATACATAGCTTTTTCATGTTTGTATAGTAAATTCAAATCTCGTGTATACGTTTGCATTAATTTATGTGGTTCATTCATTAATAGTTCCCATTCTAATCCATATGCAAATCTCCACTCTAATCCTTGTGCAAACTCACATCCCATAAATAATAATTTTTTTCCTGGATGCAACATCATATACGCATAAAGTAATCTTACTCCTGCAAATTTTTGCCATGGATCTCCAGGCATTTTATCTAAAAGAGATTTTTTCCCATGCACAACTTCATCATGAGATAATGGAAGTATAAAGTTTTCAGAAAAAGCATACATAAATGAAAAAGTTATTAACTCATGATGATGCTTTCTATATATAGAATCCATTTCCATATATTTTAATGTGTCATTCATCCATCCCATATTCCACTTACTATCAAATGCTAATCCACCTTTGTACGAAGGTCCCGATACCATCGGCCAAGACGTGGATTCTTCTGCAACTATAATTGGATTTTTTATCTCCTTATGAATAACTTCATTAAACATTCTTAAAAACTCAATAGCTTCTATATTTTCTCTACCACCGTATTTATTAGGTTTCCAAGGACCTATATCGTAATCTAAGTAAAGCATGCTTGCAACCGCATCCATTCTAATACCATCTACATGAAACTTTTCTAGCCAATAAATTGCATTAGATATTAAGAAACTTTGCACTTCAGGTTTTCCTAAATCAAAATGGGCTGTTCCCCAACCAATATTTTCAGCTTTCAACTTATCTTCATATTCAAATTGAGGTGTTCCATCAAATTTATATAATCCATGATCATCTTTACAAAAATGACTATATGCAAAATCTAGAATTACTCCAATATCTTTTTTATGGCATCTATCAATAAATTTCATTAAACTAGTACAATCCCCATATCTACTAGTAGGACTATAATATCCTATTGTTTGATAACCCCATGATTCATCTAATGGATGTTCTGTTATTGGTAAAATCTCTATATGTGTATATCCCATTTCACATACATAGTCTATTAACTCATATAGTTCTTCATAACTAAAAAAGTCTCCATCCCATTTTCTTTTCCATGATCCCAAGTGAACTTCATATATATTCATAGGTAAATCCTTGTATGTTGTCTTTTCTCTTTTTTCTATCCACTTTTTATCCTTCCAAGAATAATTGTCTATATCAAATACAATTGAAGCTGTTTCAGGTCTCATTTGCGAATAAAATGCAAAAGGATCAGATTTTAACTTACTATTACCGTTTTTATCTACAACATTAAATTTATATAAATCCCTAAAATCCATTTTAGGTATAAATATATTCCATATTCCACTCTTATCTAAATTTTTCATAGGATGGGAGGTTTTATTCCAATCATTAAATTCTCCAGATAAATATACTTGATTTGCATTTGGCGCCCATACTGTAAAAGTAACTCCTTTTTCTTTTCCCTTTTGTACTTTATGCGCTCCCATAAATTCATAACTTCTAAAATGTTTCCCCTCTTTAAATAAATTTATATTATAGCTGTTAATTATATCCTCATATTTCTTCAACATAAAATCCCCCATCTTTAAGCATATATTAAATGTATTTTAAAACCGATTACTCGCTTATTTTTAATTATATATTAACTTTTACTTTATTATAAAAAGTATTGTTCTAAAAATTTAGACGATGATAGCTACAAATTT
>NZ_JAWDJM010000146.1:0-3123 GCF_032465715.1 Paraclostridium sp. MRS3W1
TATTTATTCTCCTATTTTAATATTATAAGTTTTTGTTAGTTTTGCCTAAATACTTATAATTAATTATTCCAATAACTAGCATCTAGTTTATTTTTTAATTGAAACTATAATTAAAAGATTCATTAAGTAATAATATATATGAACTTAATAATAATAAATAAAAAGTGTATCTATATTAAATCATTAAGATTTATTAGATACACTTTTTATTTAATTCATGAAGAGTTAGAAAATGTCTAAGTAAATCACAAGTTTAAACCTGATATGTCAATACTATATAAATACATGTCGTTTATACATATTATTATCATATATTATATTTTTATAATTAGTAATTAATTAAATAAAAGTAAAAATATAGTAATTGATTGAATATATTTATAATTTATGACTAAAACTATATATAACTTAATATTTTTTAGGAGGTTTTATTACATGGAAATTATTTATAATATTTGTATAATTTTAGTTTTAGTTGGAGCTCTAAATTGGGGGCTAGTTAGCTTATTTAAATTTGACTTAGTTGCTGCTTTATTTGCAGGTAGCGGAGAATTTGGAAATATAAGTAGCTTTAGTAGAATAATATATGGTCTAGTAGGGTTGGCTGCAATTTACGTTGGATTTGAATATTTCTTTAATATGATGTAGTCTAATTACATATTTTAAAAATAATCTTTAAACATAAAAATAGGAGAGCTACTAACAGCTCTCCTATTATCTTCCGTAGCAATATATGTAAGTATAAATTATTAAAATAATTAATAATTTATACTTGTCCTATAAATAGAACTATAAACAAAACACTAAGTTTAATTTAGAAACATTTTTTAGACTCTGTAAACTCATAAACATCCATTAAAGCTTCTCCGAATCTTTGATAATGGACAATTTCCCTCTCTCCTAAAAATCTTAATATATCTTTTAAATCAGGGTCATCAGTTAAGTTTATTAATTGATAATAAGTTGCAAGCGCTTTTTGCTCAGCTGCCATATCTTCATGTAAATTAGTTACTGAATCTCCGAACACATTTATATAACTTGTTGTAAAGTTTACTCCGTTAGCATCTACAGGCTGAAGGCCTTGTCCAAAAGTTGCATAGTTAGGACCCAATCCAGCATCCTTAAGTTCCTTAGGGCTAGCATCTTTCATCAATTGATATAGTATTGAAGAAATTATTTCAACGTGTGCTAGTTCTTCTGTTCCTATATCTGTCAAAAGCGCACGAGACTTTCCAGTAGGCATAGTATATCTTTGTTGAAGATATCTAAGTGCAGCAGCTAGTTCTCCATTTGGACCACCTAATTGAGTCATTATGAATTTAGCCATCCTTGGGTCTGAATTTTTTAAGTTAACTGGATATTCTAATGTTTTTTGATAAATCCACATCTAAATTTATTCCTCCTCATTAAAAATATGAAATTATTTATTTTATTCATAAAACTCGTTATCCCATGGCCAAGGTTCATCTACCCATTTCCAATAACATGGACTAGATTCATAGCCAAAGTTTGTTAACACTCCATATTTAGATTCATAAGCCTCTCTAGCTTCTTCAAATTTTTCACTATACTTGTTATATAATTCTAGGGCATCTTCGTCATAAGGATTGTTATCTAAATACAAGTTTAATTCTATACATGCAAAGTTATATTCTAAGATTGCATCTAAAAGTTCTCTTCTAGTTAATCTCATCACTATCTACCACCACTTTTTTGATTTAACTCTATTTTCAGGATTTTTGTATAACCAAGAATTATAATTATTTGACTCTATTAAATATAACTCAGGGAATAAAGTACCTCTTTTTAAAGCTTTACTTACATCATATGCTCTAGTAAATACTTGAAAATTTACATATGGTCTAGCTAATTCGCAACCACAATTTTGTTTAATACCTCTTGAACTTTCCATGAGCACTCTCCTTACATATTTCTATATATTAAACAGAGTTTTATAATGAATAAAAATTTTAGTTAGTTTAAAGTTTTATATTCAAATCTTAACCATTTTGAAAAACTCTGTTCTTTATATATTATTAAAATCCGTCTCATTTTGTGACAAAATTCGACATAAATAATACAATTCAATTCACCTTACTATAACTCTTAGAACTAATTTTTATTTTAAAGGTTAATGGTTAATCATTGATATTTAATTTAATACAAAAAAGCATTAAAGTTAATGCTCTTAAAATCCATTTACTTAGGATTCAAAAACATTAACTTTAATAAAAATACTTTTATAGGTTTTATAATTATATAATCTTTTAATTAACTTATTTTTTATTATCTTTTCCAACAGGAATACTATCATTTTTTATAGGTGTATCAAATGATGGTGGAGTAATATTTATTTTAGTATCATGATTAGGTCCAGGAGTTGATAAGTCAAAATATAGTTTAGAATCTTCTGTAACTCCAAAATCTCTATTTGAACCTGTATCCTTAACCTTATTTAAAGCATCTCTAAATAAAGCATTATGTGCTTCTTCTCTATTAAGTAAGAAGTCTATAGTTTCTCTAACATATTTATCTTCAATTTGTCTATATAGGTACTCATAAACAACTTTAGCTCTTTGTTCTGAAGCTATATTAGACAATAAATCTGCAACTAAATCCCCTGTTACAGTTACATAATCTGCAGTCCATGGAGCCCCTGATGAATTTATAAGTACAGGTGATAATCCTGTTAATACATGAGTTTCTATTTCTCCTGATTCAACAGCATTAAAATTTACATCATGACCGTTAAGTAAGTTTATAGTTTGAGCTACCATTTCCATATGACTAAGCTCTTCTGCTGCTATATCCATAAATAAATCTTTAATAACAGGATCTTTGATTCTAAAACTTTGAGCCATATATTGCATTGCTGCTTTAAGTTCCCCATTACCACCGCCTAATTGTTCTTGCATTAGCACTGCATATTGTGGATTAGGCTTTTCCACCTTTACTTCCCTTAGTAATTTCTTGTCATGTTTAAACATTAGATATGTACCTCCACGTAAGTTTATCTAAAAATATATTTTCCTTTTGATTGCAATTTATTCATGTATAAAATATCAAAATAAAAAAAATCCTATGTAAATCCTAAAATAAGTTTAATATTTTATCATTAATAAA
>NZ_JAWDJM010000147.1:0-25772 GCF_032465715.1 Paraclostridium sp. MRS3W1
AAATTATGTAGAGAATAAAATAGTTTAAAGGCAAAATATACTTTATAATTAAATTATATATTTTGGAGGTGAAAAGAGTGAATTGTAAAATAAAGAAATTATTTTCAATAATTATTATATTAGCATGTATTATTCCAACGAATATATTTGCTGATAGTAAACATAAAACTATTGTTATAGATTTGAATAGAAGTAATTTATCTGACTTTTTAGAAATACCTACTCTAAAAAAAGAATTAGAAAATCATGGGTATATTGCTTTAATGAATATAAGAGGGGATCAAGGAACCGGTGACAATAGAGCTTATGCAAGTATTGGAGCTGGAGGAAGAGTTAATACATATGATAGCGATTTTTCAGGATTTAAAAATGTGGATAAAGACAATAGTGTAATTTATGAAAGTGCCACAGGGAAAAAGTCAAAAGGTGTAAATGATGTTAATATCAATTTATCTATAAATGACAATTTAGAAAAAGGTAAATATGGATCTACACTAGGAGCATTAGGGCAAGCCCTAAGTGATAATAAACTAAGCGTATCTGTGCTAGGAAATGCTGATATAGGAACAAAACCAGAGGAATTAAACAGAAATATTGCTGCAATGGCAATGGATAACTATGGTAGAGTAGATAGCGGTGATGTCGACAATATAAATAAAAAAGATGATAAGATGCCTTTTGGTATAAGTACAGATTATGAAAAGCTAAAAAAGGAAACAAAGAAATATTACAATGAAAGTGATACACTGTTTGTAGAGTTAGGGGATACATATAGATTAGATTTATATAAAAAGTATTTGAATGAAAAAACTTATCAAGATATGGAAGAACAAATACATAAAAATATAGATTCATATCTAAAAGAAGTTTTTAATCTTGCTGGAGAAAATGATAAAGTATACATAATAAGTGCATTTCCAAAAGATATAGACTATAAAAATCAAAGAAGGTTATCACCTGTTGTTAAATTCGATGGAAGTGATAAAGGATTATTAACATCAGCAACAACTAGAAGAAATGGTGTAATAGGAAATTCAGATATTGCAGCAAGCATACTTTCAGACTACAATTTGAAATCAGAAAAAATGGTAGGTAGAAAATTAGATAATATAAAAAATGATAAAAATATAGATTTTATAATGAATGAATACTCAAAAATTGTAAATATGGCTAGTGTTAGAAGTGGGATAATTCAATTTTTTGTAAACTTTGTATCTATAATACTTCTTTTAAGTATTATATTATTAACTTTTAGAAAAAAAATAAAAAATAAACTTTCAATGAAAACAGATAGATTATTTTATCTAGTTAAAGAGTTAAATAAGTTTGGAATAATAATGCCTGCAGCATTTTTATTAGGTCCCATTTTAAACTTAAATTCGAGGGTAGGTATATACACATCTATAGCTTTAATGGGAATGATTATTTATGCTATAGGAAAGTTAGCATTTAAAACAGATTTTAAGCAAATAGGATTTTACGCAACATTAACTATTATAGCTATTTTAGTTGATGCTGCATTTGGAACATATCTAATGCAAAATAGCGTAATGTCATATAATCCAATAGTAGGCGCTAGATACTATGGTATAGGAAATGAATACGAAGGTATTGTAATCGGATCTTCAATAGTAGCTATGACTGTTTTAATAATGGATAAAAAATTAAAAAAAATATTTGTTCCGATTATATCTGTTGTTATAGTGTTTATAAGTTCTACTCCAACAATGGGGGCAAATGTGGGGTCTGCTATATCTGCAACATTAGCATTAATATTATTTACAATGCTTGTATTTGATATAAAACTAGATATTAGAAAAATTATATTTGTGTTTATAGCAGTGGGGCTTGTAGTCTTTGGATTTGCAGCCATAGATATGCTTAGTGGATCAGAGTCTCATTTAGCACTGTTTATTAATCAGATATTAGTTGGTGGTCCAGCAGCTATAATAGAGACTTTTGGAAGAAAAATTTCTATGAACATGCAACTTATGCAAACTAGTTCATGGGTATATATAATATATATTGGAATTACAGGATTAATAATAAGTAAAATTTCTTGTAAAAAAGAATTTAAAGATATTATGAGTGAAGGTAGTTATATTAAAAAAGCCTTAATATCAATTGGAGCAGGTGCTGTAATAACATTTCTAGTAAATGACTCAGGTGTAGTTTCAGCAGCAACAACCATGTTATATATAATTATCCCGTTTTTAATACTTTTAATTAATAAAGTAGTTTTAAAAGAAAAATAAAAAAATAGCGTATTTTATACGCTATTTTTTTTTATCAAGTAACAACTTAGACTAATAAATCATAAATTATAATAAATGAAAAGCACTAGGTAGAAAATGGGGGAGTTTTTATGAAAAAGCAGAAATTAGGAACAGTTATGTACTCAAATGAAAATAGTGCTAAAGTTAAAATTGAACCTAGCAAAAAACGCTTAAACCTTATAAATTACCAAGGAAATAAAGATAATATAATAACTGCAAACAATTATATAGGTGCTAAGCCAGGGCAATGTGTTTGCATAGAATTTAACAACATAAAATCTTTTAAGTTAATTTATATATTGTATATACAGCCAATAATATTTGCTTTGTTAGGATTATTAATTGGATTTTATATGGCGATAGTAATAAAACAACCTAGCTTATTATATGAAGTAACATTTTCTTGTATTGTATGTACTATAGCTATAATATACAAAGATTATTACAAAGAAAAAAATAAAGACGAAATAAATATAAAACCTGATATAATAAAAATTTTATAAATGATATTAAAAAGAGATATTCCATACTTAGTTTGGTAAAGCTATGTGGAGGTCTCTTTTTTAAATTTATTAGCATTTATTAACATGACGTAGTATAATTTAATATAGAATAAGTAAGGAGATGATTTAATGAATTTAAATAGAAATGATGAGTGTTGGTGCAAAAGTGGCAAAAAATATAAAAAGTGTCACATGGAATTTGATATGAAGTTGGAAGATTTAAAAAGAGCAGGAAATGAAGTTCCAACACATGATATTATAAAAAATAAAGATCAAATAGAAAAGATAAAAGAAAGTGCAAGAATAAATAATGAAGTATTAGATTTAGTAGGAGAAAAGATCAAAGCAGGTATGACTACTGAAGATATAAATAAAATAGTACATGAATATACAGTATCTCAAGGAGCAATTCCAGCTCCACTAGGATATGGAGGTTTTCCCAAAAGTGTTTGTACATCTATAAACTCTGAAATTTGCCATGGGATACCTAGTGAAGATGTTGTATTAAAAGATGGAGATATAATAAATGTAGATGTATCAACTATATACAATGGATATTTTTCAGATGCATCAAGAATGTTTATGATAGGAAATGTGAGTGAAAAAGCTAAAAAATTGGTTGAAGTTACAAAAGAATGTTTAGAAAAGGGAATTGAGGCTGTAAAGCCATGGGGACATATAGGAGATATAGGTTTTGCTATTCAACAGCATGCTGAAAAAAATGGATATTCTGTTGTTAGAGATTTTGGAGGTCATGGGATTGGATTAAGTTTCCACGAAGACCCATTTGTGTTCCACTATGGATCAAAAGGAGAAGGAATGGTATTAGCTCCGGGTATGATATTTACTATAGAGCCTATGATAAATGAAGGTGGATATGATTTATACATAGATGCTGATAATGAGTGGACTGCATATACGGATGATGGTTCTTTATCTGCTCAGTGGGAGCATATGATTTTAGTAACAGAAGATGGAGTAGAGATAATAGCGAAGTAAAGGAAAAGTAAGTAATAATTAACTAATAAAACTAATAAATCATGCATATTTATAGTATTATAAAGTTACTTTCAAAGAGGTGATTTATGACAAGAGATCAAAGTAAAGTAACCAATAATACTATTTCTAATAATGCTACTACTGCTAATAAGCAAAAGATTAAATGCAAGAACACCAAGAAAAATGTTGGTTTGTCTAGATATACATATGCAGATTATGTTATTTTATCGTCTACGATAGCCTATGCTATAGGGGAAGAGTTAAGTGATGAAGATTTAGCACTTCTAATAGTATTTTTGAGTCAAGTGTCGGCAGATTTAGCATTGATAAGAACTAAAAGAGCTATAGAGCTATCCCAATCTGGTGCAAATCAAGTTGAAGAATCAGATGTTTTAGATGTACTAGATGTAGAAGATACATTAGATGATATTCCAATACTGGTTAGAAATAAAACTAAAAGAAAAAATATAAAAAAAACAAAAGTAAAGAAAAAAAAGACTTAATAAATTAAAATTAAGTCTTTTTTATATTAAATTATAGATAAAAATTAAAAAATCAGTGAATTATATTCAATAAATATATATAATTAAATAAGGGGAACTTAAAAAAATTAACAGGAGTGATATTTTGCGGTCAGAGTTAAAAAAAGTGGCAACTATTATGATAGGAGCTACAATATTGGCATTTGGAAGTTACAACTTTAATTACCAAAATAGTGTTACAGAAGGTGGGGTTTTAGGATTATTATTACTAATCAAAAATGTTTTTGATATATCTCCATCTTTAACTAGTTTAGTTATTGATTTATCTTTATTTGCATTAGGAACAAAGTTTTTTGGTAAGAAATTTTTACTATACTCAATGCTTTCAACATTTACATTTTCAACTATGTACAATACATTTGAGAGAATTGGATTTTTAGTACCAAACCTTGAACACAATATGCTACTAGCAAGTATATTAGCAGGAATAGGAGTGGGAATAGGCGTAGGACTTGTTGTAAGAGGTGGTGGAGCCTCGGGTGGCGATGATGTAATAGCACTTATAGGCAATAAATTTACACCACTGAAAGTTAATCATATATATTTGATAAGTGATGGTATAGTTTTATTTTTGTCATTAGTTTATTTAGATTTTAAACAGATAGTATTTTCGTTAATAGCAGTTACTATAAGTGGGAAAATAATAAGTATTATATACAATGATGAAGATCAAGATGAAGATAGTGATAAAGAAGATGAACAAGAAGAAACTATATTAGTTTAGAAAAAATAAGCACTTATTAATAAGTGCTTATTTTTTGCTATTTAGGGTATATTTAAGTGTGGGCATAATATTAAATGCAAAATATGACAATTCAAAAGAACGGGGGAAAAATATTGAAGAAATTTAAATTAATAACTGTAAGTTTAATAATAATGTTAGGTACAATATTTATTGTGGGGTGTAGTTCAAAATCAAAAATTGAAAGTGCAATGGATGAGTATAATAAATCTTGGCAAAATCAAGATTTTGAAAAAATGTATACTATGCTTTCAGAAAAATCTCAAAAAAATATAAGTAAAGAAGATTTTGTACAAACATATACAGATATATATACTCGTATAAAAGCTAAAAATATTAAAATTTCTAAATCAGATCAAGCATTAGAAGAAGGCAAAGATGCGTACTTAAATGTTAGTATGGATACACTTGGTGGGAAGATAGACTCATCAAAGATTAAAATAGATATGGTTAAGGAAGGTAAAGGGTATAAAGTTAATTGGGACTATGGATTAATACTTCCGGATTTAAAAAAAGAGGACAAAGTAGGAATAGATACTGATTCTTACAAAGGAAAAAGAGGTAGTATCTATGATAGAAATGGCAATTTAATTGCAGGAGAAGGACAGCTAAAACAAGTACAATTAGATTTAAAGAAATTTAAAGATGGAAGTGAAAGTAACAAAATTACTGATATGGCTAATATCTTAGATATAAGTCCTAGTTATATTGAAAATAAAATAAATTCAAATACAAACCCAGACCATGCTGTAGATATAGTAAGTTTATTAGAATCAGATAATGAAAAAATAGAAAAGTTACTTCAAATACCTGGAGTTCAAATAACAACAACTAAAAATGCTAGAGTGTATAATGGAGGAGAAGCCATAGGTAGTTTAATAGGGTACACTGGAAATATTACTCAAGAACAATTAAAAGACAAGAAGAATAAAGGTTATAACGAAAATAGTAAAATAGGTATAGGTGGAATAGAAGAAGTATATGAAGATAAACTAAGAGCAGAAGATGGGGGTTGTGTATACATATTAACTCCTGATGGGCAAAAGAAAGTTTTAGTTGAGAAGAAGGCAAAAAATGGAGAAGATGTAAAACTATCTATAGATCTTGATTTGCAAAAAAAAGTTTATGACGAAATGAAAGATGAAAAAGGAGCAAGTGTAGCTACAAATCCAAAAACTGGTGAAGTTCTAGCAATGGTAAGTTCACCTTCATTTGACCCAAATAGCTATATGACATACATAACGAAGAGTGAAAAGGCAAAATGGGAAGCTGATAATAATGCTCAATTACAGAGAAGATTTAAAACAGCATATTCACCTGGATCAACAATGAAGTTAGTAACTGCTACTATAGGTCTTGAAGATAAAAAAATAGACCCAGATGAAGCTGTTGATATTAAAGGGAAGACTTGGGAAGAATACGATGTTACTAGAGTTACAGACCCAGGAAAACCTGTAAATTTAAAAGACGCAACAGTTTATTCTGATAATATATATTTTGCAAAAGCTGCACTTAATATAGGTGGAAAAGATTTTGTTAATGGAGCTAAAAAGTTTGGAATTGGAGAAGATATTAAATTTGGATACCCTATAGAGAAATCACAAATATCTAATAGTGGAAAACTAGATAACAAATCATTATTAGCTGCAACAGGATATGGACAAGGAGAGGTTTTAACGACTCCTTTAAATATGACTATGATATACTCAAGCTTAGGAAATGATGGTAAGATAATGATGCCAAAATTAGATATAACAAAATCATCAGAGCCTAAGGTATATAAACAAGCTATAAACACAGAATATGTAGATAGACTTAAAGACTGTTTTTCAGCTGTAATAAATGACCCTAAAGGAACTGGTCACTCAGCTAAAATTGAGGGCATAAATATAGCTGGTAAAACAGGTACAGCTGAATTAAAAAAAGATAAGGATGATACAAACGCAAATGAAAATGGATGGTTTGCAGGTGTAGATACAGATGAAGGGAAACTTTCTATATCTATGATTATAGAAAATGTTAAAGGAAGAGGTGGTAGTGAAATACCTACTGTAAAAGTAAAAAATATTATGGAGTATTATCTAAAAAAATAAAATTAAAATAAAATAATCTATTTCTAGTGTAACTAGTGTATATAAAAACATATATATAAATATACACTACTTTCATAGGGGGAATAGATTTGAGAAGAAGATATGAAAGAATGCAAATTATATGCAAAGATTTATCAGAAGAAGCTTTTAAATCTTATGCTGGTAAAAAAGACTATAAACGAGCTATTCACTGTTATACAGTATTAGCTACGAGTATGGGTGTACCAGCAGATATTGCTAGCTTTGCAAATAACATGTTAGCTAGATTGAATAAAAAAATAGAAGAAAATATTTAAAAAAAGATTGCTTGATAAAAATCAAGCAATCTTTTTTAGTTGGTTTTTTTAGCAAAAGTGTTGACCTAAATAAAATAAAGTGTTATATATATAAGTGAGAAAAGTTAAAAACGTTACACTAAATAAACAAATAAAACATACTATAAATTAATATAAAAAAACTGGGAGGACTTTATTATGAAGACAAGAGTTGCAATAAATGGATTTGGAAGAATTGGAAGAATGGTTTTAAGAATAGTTGAGGAAAACGGTTTGGATGGGTTTGAAATAGTAGCTATAAATGCAAGAAGTGATGCTAAAACTTTAGCACATTTATTTACTTATGACTCTTCTTACGGAATATTTAGAGGAAAAGTAGAAACAGATGAAAAAGAAAATATAATTATAAATGGAAGAAAAATAAAAGTATTAAAAGAAAACGATCCTGAAAACTTACCATGGAAAGAATTAGGAGTAGATATAGTTATAGAGTCAACTGGGAAATTTACTAAAAAAGAGGATGCACAAAAGCATATAAATGCAGGAGCTAAAAAAGTAATAATTACTGCTCCAGGAAAAAATGAAGACAAGACTATAGTAATAGGTGTAAATGAAAATGAGTATGACAATAGTATACATCATATAATATCTAATGCTTCTTGTACTACAAACTGTATAGCTCCAGTAGTAAAAGTTTTAGATGCAGAGTTTGGAATAAACAAAGGGTTAATGACTACTATTCATGCTTATACTAATGATCAACAAATACTAGATAAAACACATAAAGATCTTAGAAGAGCAAGAAGCGCAGGTGTTTCTATGATACCAACAACAACAGGTGCAGCTAAAGCTGTAGCAAAAGTATTACCAGATTTAGAAGGTAAATTAAATGGATTTGCAGTAAGGGTTCCAAGTCCTAGTGTTTCTATGGTAGATTTAGTTTGTGAATTTAGTAGAGATGTAACAGTTGAAGAAGTAAACAGAGCTTTAGAAAATGCTGCTAAGAAGGAATTAGCTGGAGTATTAGGTTATTCAGACTTACCACTGGTATCTGTAGATTATAAACAAACTTCAGAGTCATCAATAGTAGATGGACTATCAACTATGGTTAATGATGGAAATCTAGTTAAAGTAGTAGCATGGTATGATAATGAATGGGGATACTCATGCAGAACTGTAGATCTAGTAGCATATGTTGCAAAAGAGCTTTTAGTAGCTAGCAAAGTTAGTGCATAGCTAAAATGAGCTTACAGAAGTTTTCTGTAAGCTTTTTTTTATGTTTAAACAAAGTAAATTGTTATCTCTCAGAGTTTTACTCAATCTAAATTTATGAATAAATGAAATTTATATCCTAAATAATAGCATAAAATATTTTTAAATAGTTTTAAAAATGTACATTATAGTATATAATTTTAATAAGAAATATCATATTAGAGGGCTACTTAATGAGGTAGTCCTTTAATTTAATAAGGAAGTGGATTAATGAATTTTTGGAGGGAGAAAAAAAATAAATTTTATTTTTGTAGTGTAGTTATTATAGCTATACTCATAGGCCAGTATTTTCTTTTCAAATATGGAATAGTAAGTCCACTAGTAAAAGGTGTAGAACTGCGGATAACTAAAGGTGAATATATTCAGAATATAGATGAATATGTAATAAAATTAGGCGATTCTATAAAAGTAAATAGTGGAGAATATATTGTTATACCACCATATGCATCAAAGCCTAATATTGGGTATAAAGCATCTGATTCCGATATTTTATCAATAAAAGGTGATACAATAACTGGTATAAAAGAAGGATACTCGGCAATTATGATTATGAAAGATAGTAGAGCTATAAGAAAAGCTACTATAAGGGTAGTAAACCCAAAAGTAGAAAATCTAGATGTATCTATAAATCAGTTAAAATATGTAGGAGATACTTCTCCTATAGATGTAAATGTAGACGTTGACTTTAAATTTAATGATAAAGAGCAATATACATATGAAATCTCTGATAAAAAAGTTTTAAAAATTGAAAATAACAAAGTTAAAGCTATTGGAGTTGGAAGTTCTACATTGAAAATAAAAGCTGGAGATAAAACTAAAGAGTACAAATTCAACATACAAGCTAAGGTTTCTAATTTATACAGTAACAATAATATAAATGTTCATATAAATGAAGAAAAAAGCTTAGGTGTAAAAGTAGAAACATACCCTAAAAATTTAGAACATCCTAAGGTTAATTATGAAATTGTTGGATTTAAGTTACCAATATCAACTGCAATTGAGGTTTCAAATGATGGAGTTGTAACAGGACTTAGAGAAGGTACTGAGAAGGTAAAAGTTACTTGTGGTGGAAAAAGTAAAATTATAACTGTAAACGTATTAAAAGAAAATACAGAATCTAAAAAAATTAAAAATTTAGAAGCTAGCTCTATAATAAATGGAGATAATTTAGAAATAAATCTGTCATGGGATTATTTAGATGATGTTCCAGAGTATGAAATATATCTTAAAAATAATTCTAAAGGAGAAAAAGATTTCAGCTTAATTAAATCAATAAAAGTAGAAAAAGATGAATTAGATAAAAATAAGAAGGTAAAAGCTTCTATTAGTGTAGACTTAAAAGGCATAGATAAACCAGATATAGATTTATATGTTGTAGGTAAATCTGATGGAGTATATACTCAACGAAGCGATACAATAAATATTAAAAAAGAACATCCAAGTGCAGAAAATATTCAAGATTACAAAGTTGAAAATTTAGAAGGAACTATTTCTGATGATGGTAATATAAATCTTTCATGGGATAAGTTAGAAAACTTTGATTGTACATATAGTATATATGTACGAAATAATATAACTTCACCAAATGGAGGGTTTGAGTTATATCAACATGGAGTAAGTGAGAATAATATAACTATTCCAGTCAATTTATTAGAAGATATAAATATGGATGTATATATTGTTGCAAATTCATCCCAAGGATCTAGTAAAAGCAGTGATGTTTTAAATTTAGAAAAAAAGAAAACTGAAATTGAAGTTGAAAAGCCAATTTTACAAATAAAAAATCCTGAGAGTACATTTTAAAATGTATTCTCAGGATTTTTATTATCTTATTTTTTCTAAGTATCCACTTGGATGGAAGTAGTAGATACTAGATGTATTTTTATCTACAAAATATCCTAAATCAGTATCTACATTAGGTAAAAATACATATCCAGAAAGACCTTTATCCTTTAAAACAGGGAATGTATTTTCATCACCTTGATAAGCATAAACTAAATTTGGATTCATATTTAATAGTAAATTTAAAGCATCATCTTTGCTTAAAGTTTTTGCTACGTTAGTGTTTTCGTTTTTGTTAACTTCATCAGATTTATTATTTTCAACATCTTTATTAGAATCATCAGGTTTAACAACGTCTTGATCTTTGTTAGCTTCAGTATTACTAGAAGCATTATTTTTTACAACATCATCTTTTTTATTAGTTTCATTAGATTTAGAAACTTCTTTCTTAGTTGAATCTACTGCATTAGAAACTTCTTTTTTAGATTCTAAATAAGAGTTTTTGTTGTTAGTAGAAGTACTAACTTCTTTAGCTGTGATATCTTTATTAGAATCACTATTATCTATATTAGATACAGTATTAGTTTCTAATGTTTTATTATTTCTATTTTCTTCGACGACTGGCTTTTCAGCCTTTGTGACTTCGTTACTAGGTTTTGAATCATTATTTGCAAATGAAGATTTTAAAATTGGATTAGTAACAAATAATACACTACAGAAAACAAATAAAACAATAACTAATTTTTTCATATCATTACCTCTTTTCAAATATATATGTTATCTTCTATACATAAATATTACCATAAATCAATTGTATTATAACAGTTACATACTTGTTACTTGAGGTTACTAAATTGTAATTAAAAAAATGTTTAAAAAGTATAATTATTTACTATAATGTAGAATTATATTTATGGTTTATAAAGTTAACTAAATAGATCTTTAAAACACCCATTAAAGGTGCAGAAAGAATCATACCTGGGATACCAAAAAAACCACCACCTACTGTAACAGCTAAAATTGTGAAAAATGGACTAAGACCTAGTTGTCCACCTACTATTTTAGGTTCTATAAATGCAATTTCAACTTGTTGAACAAGAATTAAGTATACTAATGAAAATAATGCAACACTAGGATTATAAAATAAATTGATTAAAACAACAGGGGTCATACCTATTACAGGACCAAAATATGGAATCATGTTCATAAAACCTATTAAAGTTCCAAATAATAGAGCGTATGGAGATCCTATAAGATAAAGTCCAACTCCAGATATAACTCCCACTATAAATGAATCTAAAATTTTACCAGCGAAGTACTTTCCTATATTTTCGTTTAAGCTGTTTCCTACTTCTAAAATAAACGATGTTCTTTTTTCGCCTATTAGTACATGCATCGTTTTTTTTGAAAATGAAATAAAGCTCTCTTTTTCTAATATTATATAGAAACAAATTATAAAAGCTAATATAAACTGAACTATAAACTTAGAAATAGAAAAAGTTGTTGTAAATATATCACCTAAATATCCAATAAGTAGGTTACTTATTTGAGGCATAGCTGAAAATATTTTATCCACAACTTCTTTTAAAGTTTTAGGGTCAATATTTTTTAATTGGTCTCCAATTTCTATAAAGAAAGATTGTGTTTGCTTTGCATATATTGGAAATTGGCTAATAATATCAGCTAAACTATTTACGATGATAGGAGCTGTAAAAAATACAAATGAAATTATAATAAATATTAAAATTCCATAGGTTATAAATAAAGAATAAATTCTTTTTAGTTTTAATTTACGTTCTAAAAAATTTACAATAGGTGAAAATATGTAAGCTAAAATGAAAGCTATAATAAAAGGTGTCAGTAAAGACAATAACAGTTTCACTATATTGAAAAAGTACTTATAGTTGTCTATAAACTTGATAAATACATATGTTATTATAAGTGTTAAAACTAAATTAACGTTGATTTTACTACCTTTCAATGTGAATCATCCTTTCAATAAATTTTAAAATTAAAAATAAAGTAATATATCTATTATACAATAAAAGTAATATGAATATATATAGTAATGGAAATAAATTCTAAAATATAGAATTGAGGTCATCTTTTTAGGTAGGAGGTGTTTTTTATAAATTACGAAGTAATTGTTAAGTATAACGGAGATATATCTATAATAGAAAAAGAACTAGGTGTATCAGTAGAAATACTAGGGTATAACTATGCAATAATAAGCACTGAAAGTCCTGATAAAATTGATTTACTCTTGAATTATCCACAAATAGAATATTTAGAAAAACCATTTATATTAACGACTCAAGATGTACAAAGTTTCTCTAGAACTGGAATTACAAGATTTAAAAGTACTAATAGATTAACAGGTAGGGGAACTATTATAGGAATTATAGATTCAGGTATAGATTACAATATAAATTTATTTAAGGATTCAAACGGAAATTCAAAAATACTTTATTATTGGGACCAATCAATTCAAGGAAATCCGCCAGAAGGATTTCAATATGGAACCTTATATACAAATGAAGATATAAATAAAGCAATTAAAAGAGAATCAAATATACCTATATCTACGACTAGTACTCATGGCACTCATGTAGCAGGAATAGCATGTCAAATAGCTGAAGATGCCAATCTAATAGTAGTAAGAGTTGGAAGTGTATCGACAGATGTTTTTTCAAAAAGTACTGAATTTATGAGAGCTATTAAATTTATTCTGGATAAAGCATTGGAGCTAAACATGCCAGTAGCTATAAATATAAGTTACGGCAGTAATGAAGGGTCACACAGAGGATTATCCCTATTTGAACAATACATTGATGATATGTCTGCATTTTGGAAAAATAATATAGTTGTAGCAGCTGGAAATAATGGAGATAAAGATGGTCATAAAAATATAAAATTAGGAAGCGAAGTTGAGGAAGTTGAATTTGTAGTTGGAGAAAATGAAAGAATATTAAATATAAATATATGGCCGCAATTTATTGATGATTTTAGTGTTTATATAGTTAGTCCATCAAATGTAAAAAGTCAAGAAATATCTTTAACATCAGGAGAAATAAGAAATGTATTAGGCAGCACTAGGATAAAAGGATATTTTTATCCTATAGCTCCATATTCTTTATCAAGAAGATTATCAATACAGCTAAGTTCTCCAACATCTATAAACCCAGGTATATGGAAATTAGTGTTTACACCTATAAATATAGTTATGGGCGATATAAGTATATATTTACCGACATCGGAAGGCATAAGTAAGGATACACGTTTTCTAGAAGCTAATAAAAATCTAACAGTAACAGTACCGGGTACAGCTAATAAAGTTATAACAGTAGGTAGCTTTAATTCAACTACAGATACAGTATCTATTTTTTCTGGAGAAGGTGATATAAGTCAAAGTGTATATAAACCAGATTTATTAGCACCAGGAGAAAATATTTTATCGGTACTTCCCGGTGGAAGCATAGGGGCATTAACTGGAACAAGTATGGCAACTCCACATGTTACTGGAGTGGTATCTTTATTAATGCAATGGGGGATAGTAGATAAAAATGATTTATTCTTTTATTCACAAAAAATAAAGGCATTTTTATTAAAAGAAGCAAAAAGAAATCCACTTTATACATATCCAAATGATTCTATGGGATTTGGTTTTTTAGACTTGACAAATGTAAGATTGGAGAGTTTTTCCGATATAAATAAAGGATATGACTTATCTTATAGAAAAAAGAAAAAAAAAACTTAAAAAACATGAATAGATTAGAACTTCCGCTTGATTTAGCATTTAGATATCACGTAATACATGGACCTAACTTTGAAGAAGATCTTAAAGCAACTGGATTATTATACACTTACTATGAAATAAGTGATACAGAGGGTGTATTGACATTACCTATAAGAGACCCAAATAGATATAACAAATTATTAAAAATACAGTCCTTAAAAATTCTTAATTCAAGTATTGTTATGAATCAATTAGGTACAATAAGCAGAGATACTAGCAATGGAGTGGTTGCCAAAGAAGAGATAGGAGCTAACTTTTTACAAAATAACTCAAATATGCCTATTACTGGAAGAGGTGTATTAGTTGCAATAATAGATTCTGGTATAGATTATTTACATGAAGATTTTATATACCCTGATAAAACATCAAAAATAGCATATATATGGGACCAAACCATAGATGGAAAGCCTCCAGCAGGTTATACAATAGGAACTGAATATACAAAAGAAGATATAAATAGAGCTATTCAAGCTAATGATAAAAGCCTAACTAAAGATGAATCAGGGCATGGAACTATGTTAAGTGGAATTTGTGCAGGACTTGGAAATATAAATAAGCAATATTCGGGAGTTGCTCCAGATTCAGAACTAATAGTTGTAAAATTAAAAAAAATTTATGGAAACTATGATAGTTCCTTTTTTCAAGCAGGAATAAGATATGCATATTTAAAAGCGATAGAATTAAAAAAACCAATAGTTATAAATTTATCGCTCGGAAGTAACAGCTTAATAGGAGCAACACAAAAAGTTTTAAAAGAGGAGCCTACATTTACAAAAGGGGTGTGCATAGTTTCTGCAGTTGGAAATGAAGGAAATACTCAAACACACTCAACGGGAAAAATTAATTTTGTAGGTCAACAAAAAGATATTGAGTTAGAAATTTTTGAAGATGAAAGTCTTTTAGAAATAAATATTTGGATAAATAAACCAGATAAAATAAGTGCCTCAATTGTAGCACCTAGTGGAGAGCAAAGTAAATATATAAAAGTAGCTAATTACAATGAGGTAACAGGCTTATTTGACTTAGAAGCTACTTGGTATGTAATAACATATATATATCCAACAAAATATTCAGGGCAAGAACAAATAACAGTACTTCTTAAAAATGCAACAAAAGGTATATGGAAGATAAGGTTAAGAGGAGAGTATATCACAAATGGGGTTTATCATGCTTATTTGCCAAATCGGGCTATAATAAACCCTGGAACTAAGTTTAGAGATTCTACATCCTCATATACTATTAACTATCCCTCTACTTATGGAGATGTTATTGGAACAGGCGCATTTAATTTGTTAGAAAATAGCATCTGGCCTTCATCGTCGAGAGGACCAACAATAAACGGTCTAGGAAGGCCAGATATAGTAGCTCCTGGAGTGAATATAATATCAACATATCCTGGGAATAGTTATGCGACAATTACAGGAACAGCAGCTTCTGGGGCTTATTTAGCAGGAGCAGTTATTCTATATTTACAATATGCAGTAGTAGATAATTATTATCCGTTAAAAGGTTTTACAAATATGATAAGGACTTACATTCAGGCAGGAGCAAAACGAAATTCAGAAATAGTATATCCAAATGATATTTATGGATATGGACTTTTAGATATTAGAGGTGCCTTCGACCAATTAAAATAAAAAAGGAGGGGATTTTATTTTGGAAAAATCCTACCTTATAATTTATCAAGGTGATATTCAATCAGATTTAAAAAAAGCAGGAATAGAAAAATTTATGGTATTGAATAATAATCTTGTGGTAATATACGTTCCAATTGAATTTAGGGAAGAAAATTTAAATAGAATCCCAAGTATCACTTGGTGGCAAATTTCAGTTCCAATGAGTTCATTAACTGAAATTACTAATAACATGGAGCAAGGGGTTACAGTTTCAGATGCGGTTGGAACAGATTATATATATAAAAACCCATATATACAATCAACTGGAAAAAATGTTTTAATTGCAATAATAGATTCTGGAATAGATTATTTACACCCAGATTTTATTGAGGATAATAAAACAAAAATCGTGTCTATATGGGACCAAGAAAGTGATAAAAAAAAGCCTCCGGATGGATTGATATTTGGAAGTGAATTTACAAGGGACGATATAAATAAAGCTATAGAAGAAAAAGATAAAACATTAAGTGAAGATATTATAGGAACAGGGACTACAGCAGCAGGCATAGCAGCTGGAAGAGGAAATTTAAATTCTCAGTATAAAGGAGTAGCTATTGATAGTGAATTAGTAGTCGTTAAATTAAGAGAGTATAAAGATACTTATAAAAAAGGAAAAATAAATTACCAAAAATCAGATTTTTTAGCAGCTATAAGATATGTATTAGATGTGGCAAAGAAAGAAAATAAGAATATGATAATAAACTTGACTATAGGATTAATTTCTAAATCCATAGTTGAGTCAACTATGCTATCTACGTTTAATGAATTGTTAGAGCCGGGAATTGTTGTAGTGAGTGGAGCTGGAAATGAAGGTAATACTGATATTCATTACAGAGGTAAGGTAAAGGATAGAAATAAGATTGATGATATCGTAATACAAGTAGGAGAACAGACGAACTTAGATATAACACTAGTACTAAATGGACCTGATAAAATTGGAGCAACATTAATATCACCATCTGGAGAAATGAGTTATAAAATTATGTATACTCCAGAGTACTATGTGTATCAAGGTAAATTTAATTTAGAAAATACGGATTATGAGATGAGGTTTTCTTATCCTTGGTTAGAGTCAGGGAATGAAGAATTGACAATTAGTTTATATAATATAAAACCAGGCATATGGACACTTAGATTGATTCCAGAATTTATAATAGATGGAAACTACGATGTTTATTTACCAAATAAAAATATAATTTCCAATGAAACAAGATTTTCAGATCCGGCATCAGAAGCTACTATAACTATGTATGCTGCATCTGAAAATGTAATAACTATAGGAACCTATAATGATAAAACAGATAGTATTTGGATTGGATCTTCGAAAGGGCCTGTAAAATTAAGTCTTATTAAACCAGATATAGTTGCTCCTGGAGTTGATATAATATCAACTTATATAAATAGTTCATACAATACATCTATTGGTACTGGAGTCAGCGCTTCTATAGTAAGTGGAGTATTGGCAATTATATTTGAATATATAATTTCAGAGTATGAGTTTGCCAAAGAATTATTGTCAGTTCAGCCTTTGAAAACGTATTTAATGTTGGGGGCTACTAAAAAAGATATATATACATATCCAAATATAACTCAAGGATATGGAATATTAAATTTAAAAAATACTATAGTGGAAATTGCAAATAACTTCGAATAAGATGAATTTTATATATCATAATGTAAAAACTAATTACAAAATGAAAAAGAGGTGATTAGTATGACAAATGAAAAAAGCAAACCACTAAATGGAGAAGGGAACAAAAGATTAAAAGCTCATAGACCTGTAAAAAATGAATATACAGCAGCATGGGCAGGAACTAAAGAGTTAAAAGAGAATAGTAATGTATCTATACCATCATTAAATAATGTTGAAGAAGCTAAGGATTGGGTAGATAACGGAAGTAAATTATAATAAAAAACGCTACTTAATTTAAATTAAGTAGCGTTTTCTATTCGCTTTTTACTCACTAGGTACTAGTATATATTCACCTGACTTTATATTATAATCACTAGAAATAATATCTATATTTTCTTTGTAAACAACTTTTCTAAAATCATCAATGTCTTCTATATTGGTATTGTAAGATTTTATTATATCATCTATAGTTTCACCTGAGTTGACCAAGTGCTTTACTAAGTGACGCCCATCCATAACCTTCTTATAGGCTTTGGTATAAGAAAGTTCAGTTAAATCACTAAAAGCAGGCACATTTTCAGATAAATAATTTACAGAAGTATCTAAACAAGTTATATAATTATATATAGCTTCTTTGAAAACTTGAGACAAAGATGTGCAATCATCAACCACAGGGCCTATGAATAGCAATACAACTATAATTAATAATACATATTTCATATAAAACACCCTCCTAAATAGGAGTATTATAAAATTTGTGAAAAATATACAAATTTTATGAAAAATAAAACATTGACTAGAAAAATATAAGTTGGTATAATCTTAGTAATAATTGAAATAATATAAAAATAAAGACAGTGAAGAGAAGAGTAGGTATAAAATGTAGTTACAGCGATTTGAGGATGGTGAAAGCTCAATACGAAGTTTATATTGAAGAACATCTCGGAGTCTCTAACCGAAATTTAAGAAAGTAGGCTTAGACGGAAGGTCCCGTTATAGACCATAAGCAATGCTTAGCTAAGAGGCCATTTTTATGGCAACTAGGGTGGTACCGCGATAGTAATAGTCTTTCGTCCCTTTATTTGGGATGAAGGGCTTTTTTTAATATTTAAATTTAATTTTTAGGAGGACATAAAATGCAAAGAGATTTTATAGAAATTAAAGATCTTTACAGAAACAAAGAAGAATATATCGGTAAAAGTATAAAAGTAGCTGGATGGATAAGAACATCTAGAGCGTCTAAGAATTTCGGATTTATAGAATTAAATGACGGAAGTTTCTTCAAAAACATGCAAGTAGTAATATCAGATGAGAAGTTAGAAAACTTCAAAGAAATAACTAAGCTTCCAATAAGTTCATCAATACTAGTTGAAGGTGAGCTTGTATCAACAGAAGGGGCAAAGCAACCTGTAGAAATACATGCAACTAATATTGAACTAGAAGGAGAATCAGATAGTTCATACCCATTACAAAAGAAAAGACATACTTTAGAATATTTAAGAACTATAGCTCACTTAAGACCTAGAAGTAATACTTTTTCAGCAGTGTTCAGAGTAAGAAGTTTAGCAGCTTATGCTATACACAAGTTCTTCCAAGATAGAAACTTCGTATATGCACATTCACCAATTATAACAGGAAGTGACTGTGAAGGTGCTGGAGAAATGTTTAGAATAACAACTATGGATTTAAATAATATACCTAAAACTGAAGAAGGTGCAATCGATTACTCTAACGACTTCTTTGGAAAAGAAGCTAACCTAACAGTTAGTGGACAATTAAATGCTGAAATAATGGCACTTGCATTTAGAAATGTTTATACATTTGGACCAACATTTAGAGCAGAAAATTCATTCACACAAAGACATGCATCAGAGTTTTGGATGATAGAGCCTGAAATAGCATTTGCTGACTTAGAAGATAACATGGAACTTGCAGAAGACATGATAAAATATGTTATAAGCTATGTTATGGAACATGCTCCAGAAGAAATGGAATTCTTCAATAGTTTCATAGATAAAGGATTAATAGAAAGATTAAACAATGTAGTAAACTCTGAATTTACTAGAATAACATATACTAAAGCTGTAGAAATGTTACAAGAATCAGGTCATGAGTTTGAATATCCAGTTCAATGGGGAGATGATCTTCAAACAGAGCATGAAAGATACTTAACAGAACAAGTATTTAAAGCTCCTGTATTTGTTACAGATTATCCAAAAGACATAAAAGCATTCTACATGAGAATGAATGAAGATGGAAAAACTGTTAGAGCTATGGACCTTTTAGTTCCTGGTGTAGGAGAAATAGTTGGAGGATCTCAAAGAGAAGAGAGACATGATGTATTATTAGATAGAATAAAAGAAATGAATTTAAATGAAGAAGATTACTGGTGGTATTTAGAATTAAGAAAATATGGAACAGCTACTCACTCAGGATTTGGATTAGGATTTGAGAGAATAATAATGTATATGACTGGTATGGCAAACATAAGAGACGTAATACCATTCCCTAGAACTCCAAAAAATGCAGAATTCTAATTTTATTTAATATAACAAAATTTTATTATATACAAAAGCCCTTAGCTATTATCTAAGGGCTTTTAACATTTAAATTAAAATCAAAATATATGATAATATAGTAGTTTAATGGAAAATATAAATTAAATATAAGCTAAATTTCAATATGTAGACATTAAAACTTTATTAGAATATAATAGTAATAAGGTTAAAAGATAAAGGTTAATCAGGAGGTAAAGCGATGTCAGACGATAGAATAATTGATTTTAATGAATTAAAAAATAAAGTAAAAGATTCTGATGTAGATAAGTTTGAACAATATATATATACTCTTTATAATTCAGTAATGAATGGTAGTATGAGTATGGTGGAGTTTTCTAAAAAAATAATGGAATATATGAATGAAAATAACATATCTCAAGAAAAATTTATAAATATTCAAAAGAAATTTATGGAGAGATATGGAATGGACTCTTCTGAAATTGATGAGCAATTAAAGAACCTTGGTATAGATCCTAAAAATATAGATTTAAGTAATATGGATAATGTCAATTTTGAGGAAATAAAAAAAAGTATAGGGTTTTACGAAAAATATAATTATAAGATAAAACCAAAAGCTTCTGTAGAAACATATATAAAAAATGATCATAATGATATAAGAATTATATTTGATCAAGAACAAGTTACTTTAATAAGTCAAGGCAAGATAAACCTTGTTGATGCAGAGCTTAATGAACTTTTACTATCATACAAAAATTCACTAGATAAGACTATAAATATAACTATGTGTGAAAACATAACAGAATATGATTATTAAAAAAGAGATAGGAATTATCCTATCTCTTTTTTTAATGTTCAGAAAGACCACTCTCACTGAATTTTTCATTAAATTTATGATAAATTTTGTTTATAGGTTTTTTAAGCGGTAATGCAATTATAAGAGAAATTGCTATATAGAATGTTAGAATAGCTAAATCTCTATATAATACAGGAGTATAAACCCCACCAACAGATTCTCTTAACATAGAAATTGAATAAGTAAATGGTAGATATGGATTTACCATTTGGAAAAACTTAGGTGTAACTTCTATTGGGAATGTACCACCTGAACCAGCTACTTGTATAACTAAAAGTATAATTCCCATAGCTTTACCCATATTACCGAATACAGAAAGTAGAGAATAAACAATAGCTGTAAATACTATACTTGTAAATACAGAACCTAATACTAGTAGAACTGGATCTACAGGTTTTACACCAAGTACATAAATGTCTCCTAGACTTACTATTAATGCTTGGACTATTGCAATTGATACAAATGTAAGACCTCTACCAAAATAAACCTCATAAGATTTATAGTTTCCATGAACCTCAGCAGATAAAAGTGAAGATAATAAAAGTAATCCAACCCATAATGATAATACTGTATAGAATGGAGTCATAGCTGATCCATAATTTTCTATTGGATATAATTTATTTTCTTTAACCGTAACAGGTTCTTTTAAGAAGTTCTTTTTAGATACTATATCATTTTTAAGTAACTTAACTAAATCATTAAGATTTTCTTCATCATTTACCTTTTTAACTGCATCAGTAAGTTCATTAACCATACTTTCAACTTTAGGTAATTTTTCTTTAGCGTAGTTAATTCCTTCAAGACCTTTATCTGATAACTTAAGTGTAGTATTTAGTATATCTTCAGCCTGAGGAAGCTTATCTTCAGCTTCTTGAAGTGTTTTTATAACATCATCGCTAACAGAATATCCTTTTTCAAATATATCATTTATAGGGCCTGAAACTTTACCATCAAAATTATTATATAATGAAGATGTAATTGACTGTATATCAGATCCTATTTTTAAGACATTACCTAAAACATCATCAGCAGGTGTCTGTCCACTTTGAATTTGACTCTTTATTGAACTTAACGAATTCATACCTTGAGTTAATTTTGAATCTAAATCCTTTAATCTATTTATAGTATCAGTTAAAGGATGGTTTTGAGTAAGGTTATTTAATTTAGTTAAAAACTCTAAAACAGAATTATTTATAGTTGCTAAATTATGTAACTTACTTGATAGATTATCTATTAACATTAAAGCATCATCAGAACCATTCTTTATTGCATTATTAAGTGCATTTGCAGTATCCATAATAGAGTTAGATATATCATTCATTAAGCCTATATCATTTTTTATTATAGGAGCAACTTTATTTATACTATCTTGAGAACTCTTTAAAAACTTTTGAACATCAGCTGACAATCCTTGAGCTTGATTTATAGTATTTTTTATTAACGGTAAATCTTTTTGAATATCTTTAACTAAATCGGTAGCTTTAACAACACCATTAGATGCAAGATTTATTGTTTCGTTTAAATCTCCAAATTTACCTTGTACTTCAACTAAAGAGTTTTCAACATCGTTTAGTTTAGGAATTTGTCCTTCAAGTTCTATTCCTAATTCATTAGATACCTCAAATAAAACTTGACTTACTGTTTCAACTACAGTTTGATTTATTTGTAATTGTATAGTAGATGCTCCTTTATCCGTAATTTTTGGAGCAATAGCATTTATCTTCTCATTTACAGAGTAAATTAATTCACCTTTTTTAACATCAGATGATATCAGAGAAGTTAAATCTTTTGAGAAATTTGCAGGTATCTCAATAGATGCATAATACTTACCATCTTTAACACCTTTTAACGCATTGTCTTTATTAACGAATTTCCAACCTAAATCAGAGTTATCTTTTAGGTTTTTTACAAGTTCATCACCGATATTTATTTCTTTGTCCCTTACAGTAGTACCTTTATCGTTGTTTACAATAGCTACAGATATGTTACTAGTACTACCATATGGATCCCAAGATGCCTTTATATTAAACCATGCATATAAAGAAGGTAAAATACAAAGTGCGATTACAACTATAAGCATAGCATAATTTGTAAATATGTCTTTTAAATCTTTTTTGAATATATTAAGGATGTTTCTCAATATAATATTCACCTCCGAAAGTAAGAATTCTAACAAATTTAAATTATAATGTTTTTAGTCCAAATAGTCAATATTAAAATTAAAATATATTAAAAATTATACTTATATAGTAATTATAACCAAAGTAATCAAGTATATGACAAATAAAAAAAATACTTTGCTTATGTCGACATGATATTGATTAAAATTGAAATTAAAAAAGATGGTCTATTTGACCATCTAAGATTTTACTATTACTTTAATATTAACTTAGCTAATATCGTTATAATTGGTAAAGCTATTAAAGTTCTTGTCAAAAATATAATAAATAAATCTTTTAAATTTAATGGAATATCTGATTTTAATATAACTGCACCTGTTTCTGTTAAGTATAGAAGTTGCGTTATAGATAAAGCTCCTATTATAAATTTTGTTAATATATCAAAGTGAGCACCTGATACCATTATAGAAGGTAAAAACATATCAGCAAATCCAACTAATACAGCTGGAGCAGCTTCTACGGCATTAGGTATTTGAAGTAACTTAAGTAAAAATACTACAGGGAATGATATCCAAGTAAATATAGGTGTAAACTCAGCTACTATAAGTGCAATTGTTCCCCATGCCATTACAAGAGGAAGTAAAGCTAAATACATATCTATAACAGTTTTAAATCCATTTTTAATTATTAGATTTAATGAAGGTGCATTTTCAGCTCTATATAAAGCTTTAGATAAAGCAAATGAAAATACATTCTCATCTTCTGGAATAAGTTCTTCTTTTAAATGATCTACATTGTTATAAGTTTTATCTTTAATATGAGCTAAAGGGTATATACGAGGCATTATAATAGCACAGGCTAAAGAAGCAACACAAACACAACCGTAAAAAGGAACAAACAAGCTCATCAATCCTAACTGATCAGCTATGACTGTTGAGAAAGGTAAAGATACCAATGAAAAACAAACAGATATTATACACGCTTCTTTTGCAGTATAAAATCCTTGTTTATATTGAGTGTTTGTTATCATAATACCAAGAGTACCATCACCCAGCCAAGAAGATATAGCATCTACAGCAGAACGACCAGGAACTTTAAATATATTGTACATAAATTTAGAAATTAAAGTTCCTACAAAATCCATAAGACCAAAGTCTACAACTAAAGGTAATAAAAATCCAGAAACTAAGAAAATTGCTAAAAGACTAGGTAAAATTCCTAAAATTGTTTGTCCAGTAACTTCAGACTTAACGAATTCAGGACCAAATCCTAAAACCGTCATAGATACAAATATAGCACCTAATACTCTAAAAGATAACCAAAATAAAGGAACATCTAGTATGCTTTTAAGAAAATCATTTTTAATGTTTACAAATTTACTTAATATAGATAAAAGTGCTGATGAAACAATTACTATAAGTGCTATATAATCTAAATAATTAGAAAATGATATTTTTATTAATTCAGCTAAAAATCCAATTCCTATGTTTATTGAAGAAATTCCTTCAATTGTTACCATATTTCCATATGGAAGAGGTATTACAAATAATATTAATCCTAATAATGATGGGATTAAAAACTTAATAAAACTATTCGATGTAGGCTTGTTATAAAAGCTAATGTTGTTCTCCATAAAATAATATCTCCTTTTGAATTTTATATTAAAACGTCTTTATAAATGCATTTATTTTTAAATTAAAAAAGTCCCTTGGCAAAAGCCAAGAGACGAAAATTTTCCGCGGTACCACTCTGGTTGATAGAAATAAAAAATTATCCTATCCACTTAATCTCTTAAGGCGAGAAAACCTATAGTCATACTTAATTTCAAACTATATTCTCAAAAGCTCTCTTCACAATAAACTTCATTACTAGGCTCACACCAACCCTAGTTCGCTGAAAATCCATTTAGAGTTACTCTCTTTTTCACAGAATTTTTAATATTTATTTTATAACTATCGTAATAAAAAAAATGAATGTTGTCAATAAAAAAAATGAATTATTTAAAAATTTCCAAAATAGCAATAAAACAATGATAGAATTTTAACAACAGTTAAAGCATAATATATATTAAAATCTTAAGTAAGAAATAAAAAATAGTTGGGGGGATGTTCTTGTCTAATAATTATGAAAAAGCAATAGATTTATTCGAGAATGATGAATCTAAAGAGGCTAAAAAATATTTTTTAAAAGCATATGAAGAAGGATTTAAAAAGTCATTGTATTACTTGAGAAAAATTAGGAAAGAAGAGCATGAATGTAAAAAAATAGTAAAAAATTTAACATATGATAAAATAAAAAGTAAACTTGGATATGTAGTAGAAATACCAACTCATTTCATAAAGTTAAACACTATAGATGACAAATGTTTTGACACTATAACTATGGAAAAAGATGAGGATTTTGATTTTTATAATATAAAAACACATGGATTTTTAATAGAAATTCCAGATGGTTGTATTGATTTAGTTTCTGTTGATTCTGTTATAAAAAACATGTCAAATATAGATGAGATTAGAAATTATAAAAATGGAAAAATAATAGTAAGTAAGTCTATTCAAGGAACTATAAACTACACTTTAATTACTTCTGGAAATAAGGGGATATATGAATTTAAAATAGATGTGGATGAATTTTTAGTTGATGAATATAGCGATGTAATAGATTCTATTTTTGATAGCTTCTATATAATCT
>NZ_JAWDJM010000148.1:0-17131 GCF_032465715.1 Paraclostridium sp. MRS3W1
ATTTTACACTAATTCTAAAAAAATACCTCCTATATTTGAAAAAGTAGAACATTGACATTCTTCATCTTATCAAATATAAAAGGTATTCCAAAACCTATATTATTAAGTTTTAACGTTATTTAATACACATTAAGCGCCTTTAAATAATCATTAGCAATTATTTCTTTGCATCTCCGTACATTTCTTTTAATTGCTTTTGTATTTCTTTATTATCTAAATACTCATCAAGAGTAGTTTTTCTATCCATTATTCCGTTAGGAGTTATCTCTATTATTCTATTTGCAAGAGTTTGTATCATCTCTTGGTCATGAGAGTTAAATACTAATACTCCTGAGAATTTTTCTAAACCTTTGTTTACAGAAGTTATACTCTCTAAGTCTAAGTGGTTAGTTGGATCATCTAATACTAAAACGTTAGCGTTAGATAACATAAGCTTAGATAACATACATCTAACTTTTTCTCCTCCAGATAAAACTTGAGCTTCTTTTAAAGCTTCTTCTCCAGAGAATAACATTCTACCTAAGAATCCTCTTATGAAACTTTCACTCTTTTCTTCAGAGTATTGTCTTAACCAGTCAACTAATGAGTATTCTACACCATCAAAGTATTTATTGTGGTTTTTAGGAAGGTAACTTTGAGAAGTTGTTACTCCCCATTTGAAGTCTCCACTATCAGCTGTATCTTCACCCATTATTATGTTGAATAATGTAGTTATAGCTATCTCATCTCCTAAGAATGCTACTTTATCTTCTCTATCTAATCTGAAAGATACGTTGTCTAATACTTTAACTCCATCTACAGTCTTAGTTAAGTTGTTTACTTCTAAAACTTCGTTTCCTATTTCTCTTTCAGGAGTGAATCCTACATAAGGATATCTTCTTCTTGATGGTTGTATATCTTCTACTTCTAATTTATCTAATTGTTTCTTTCTAGAAGTTGCTTGCTTAGCTTTAGAAGCATTTGAACTGAATCTCGCGATGAACTCTTTTAATTGAGCTATTTTTTCTTCAGCTTTTTTGTTTTGATCTTTAGCTAATTGTAATGCTAATTGGCTTGACTCATACCAGAAGTCATAGTTACCAACATACATTTGTATTTTACCAAAGTCAACGTCAACTATATTTGTACATATTTGGTTTAAGAAGTGTCTATCATGTGATACAACTATAACTATAGAATCTTCTAAATCCATTATGAAGTTATTTAACCAGTTTATTGATTGGAAGTCTAAGTGGTTTGTAGGTTCGTCCATTATTAGTATTTCTGGCTTACCAAATAAAGCTTGAGCTAATAATACCTTAACTTTATCTCCACCTGTTAATTCCTTCATTTGCTTGTAATGAACATCTTTAGTTATACCAAGACCCATTAATAATTTTTCTGCATTAGTTTCTGCATCCCATCCATCAAGTTCAGCAAACTCACCTTCAAGTTCAGCAGCTTTTATACCATCTTCTTCTGAGAAGTCTGGCTTCATGTATAATTCATCTTTTTCTTTCATTATTTCGTATAGTCTAGCATGTCCCATTATAACAACATCTAAAACTGTGTTTTCTTCGTATTTGAAGTGGTCCTGTCTAAGAACTGACATTCTTTCTTTTTCAGTTATAGATACATTTCCAGTATTTGCTTCTATATCACCAGCTAATATTTTAAGGAAAGTTGATTTTCCTGCACCATTAGCTCCTATTATCCCGTAACAATTTCCTTTAGTGAATTTTAAGTTAACATCTTTGAATAACTCTTTATCACCAAATCTAAGTCCTACATTAGTAACTTGTAACATTCGCATATTTCCTTTCTACTACTAAAATTTATAAAATTTTACAACTCTTCTAATGATATAACAAAATTGTAACTTAGTCAACTCTATAGAATCAATAAGTTTATTCTGTATAAGTTGAAATTACACAAAAAATATAGAAAGGTATCTATTTAAGAGTCCTTTCTATGTTTTATATCTATTTAGCAAAGTTACAAGCAGGATATGTACATATATCGCAGCTCATGCAAAGACCTCCATGCCCATATCTTGCTATATCTTCTTTTGTTAATTTCTCATCTATTAAAATTCTAGGTAATACCACATCTAAAACAGTAGTTTTCGCATACATAGCGCACCCTGGTATCCCAAGAATCGCTGTATCTTTTTTATAACTTAGTAAAAACATAGCCCCAGGAAGTATCGGTGAACCATATGTTACAATCTCAGCTCCAGACATTTTTATAGCTGCCGGAGTTAAGTCATCTGGGTCTACACTCATTCCACCTGTGCAAAGTATAATATCTGCACCTTGATTTAAAAAGTTATCTATTGCATCTTTAATCATTTCCGTGTTATCTGGACAAACTATCTGTCCTAATACTTCGCATCCATAAGAATCCATTTTATCTTTCATTATAGGTCCAAATTTATCTACAATTCTCTTGTAATAAACTTCATTACCTGTAGTTACTATTCCTACTTTCTTTTTCTTAAATGGAAAAACTTTTATTAATTTTTCGTCTCCTACAACAAGTTTAGCTTTATCTAGCTTCTCTTGTTCTACCATTAAAGGTATAACTCTTGTTCCTGCAACTTTAAGGCCCTTATGTACTTTATAATTATTATGTAAAGTTGACATCATTATATCATCAATACAGTTTAGCTTGAATAGTCTTTCAATATCTATTTTCAAAAGACCATCAACTGTAGATATAAAGTCTATTTTTCCTTCTTTGATTTCACTGAATTCTAAATTTTCACCTGCCGTTAAATCTTTTAAGAATATAGCTCCATCATTTTCATGCACCATACCTTCAGTAGTTTCAAATACATATAGATGATCTTTTCCTAATGATAAAAGTTTTTCTATATCTTCTTCTTTTACTACATGTCCTTTTTTAAATGCTCTTCCCTTAAATTCACCAGGTATTATTTGTGTTATATCATGACATAACACATGTCCTATGGCATCAACTGTTTTTATTTGTTTCATATACCCTCCCCTAGTTGCCTTTTAATTTTTTTAAGTTTTCATAATCTAATTTTGTATCCACATCTAAAAGTGTGTATTTACTTACATTTACATACTTTATTTTATCATATTCATTAATAACTTTTTTACCTTTTTCATCATTTTTTAAACTTAATAAATTATTTTTTAAACATGTGGGAAATATAACTGGGTTCCCAGTTTTATTATCATATCTTGGTATAACTATATATTCTTTATTTCTTTCAAATTCATTAATAAGTTCTTTTAGATCATCATTGTTTATTAATGGCTGATCTCCCACAAAAAACATATATCCATCACATTTACCACTATTTCTTATTCCTAACTTTATAGATTCACTTTGACCTATCTGCGCATTATCATTTAATACAAATTTAAATTGATATTTGTTTGCAATTTTTAAAACTTCTTCATACTGACTGACCACTATAACTTCTTTAAAGTCGCATTTTTTTAAAGCTTCAAATGTATTTTCTATTATTGTCTTTCCATTGAAATCCATTAATAATTTGTTTTTTCCCATTCGTCTCGAGAATCCAGAGGCCATTACTATAGCACTAACCATATTAACCTTCCTTATAAAAGTTTTTGATTAAACTTCCATATATTATTTTTATATTTTCATCTTCTTTTTTTATCATTCTAATAAGCTTATAAGCTAATTCTTCCCTTTTTTCATTATCTACTTTATTTATAAATAATATTTTTTCTCCAATTGAATTTTTAAATAATCCATTTCTATTTAGAACTATGTTTTTAAGATTTTCTAAAGTAATTCTGCTTTCTACTTCTCCACAAATTTTTAAAAATTCATCTAATCTATGTATATATTTATTGCTTATATACATATCGTATGCAGTTATATCTAAAACACCAATATTTTTAGTTGTTTTAGGATGAACTAAAGGCTCATCATATCTCCATCCCTTTAACTTTTTTCTTTTTGATCCATCACCTTCAATCAAACTTATATCAAACTTATTTATAAATTCATCTAGTTTTTCATAGTTTAATCCAACTACTTTATTTTCTTCATTTATATATTTACCACAAAGAGTAATACCTTTATCTAATATAAAGGTATTACTCTTATCAGTTAGTATAATATTGTTATAGTCACTTGATTTTGGAATATATATTTTTGTTGTAGTAGTTAGTAAAACACTATATTCACTAGAGAGTTGTTTGCTTAAATAAGTTATCAAAGAGGTCTTGCCTCCAGCTCCAACAACAGTTATAACGTCATTTACTTTTATCTCTAGTAATTGTTCTAGCATATTTACCTCCAAATTTACATATTATCTACTGCATTTTTTAATCTTTCTAAAGCTTCTTTAACAGTAGATATCGGGCACCCTATATTCATTCTCATAAATCCACTGCCACCTTTTCCAAAAGCTGTTCCAGTACTTAGTGCTAATTTAGCCTCTTCAAGGAAAAATCTTTCTAATTCTTCATCCGATAATCCCAATTCTCTACAGTCTAACCAAGTTAAAAATGTTCCTTCTTGCTTTATTACTTTAATTTTAGGTACATTTTCATTTACAAATTTTAATACATAATTGTAGTTACTTTCTATATATTCAAGCAACTCTTCAAGCCATGTTTCTCCTTTGTTATATGCTGCAATTAAAGCCTCCGCACCTAAAACATTAGGAGTTGTACTGAATAGTTCTTTATATCTGCTTCTTAATTTTTCGTCAGTTATAATAGCATTTGAAACATATAACCCAGCTAAGTTAAACGTTTTACTAGGAGCTGTTAAAGTTACTATATTATCTTTATAATAAGGTGCTACTGTTGTCAATGAAGTATGTTTGTATCCTTTAAATACTAGATCTGAATGTATTTCATCACTTATTATAAAAACTTTATAACTTTCACATATTTCTACTATTCTTTCTAGTTCTTCTTTAGTCCATACTCTTCCGATTGGATTATGAGGGTTACATAATATAAGAACTTTAACACCTGTAGATATTTTATTTTCAAACTCATCAAAATCTATTTCATATCTATTATCTTTTATAAATAATTCACTTTGAACTATATCACATTTATTTTCATTTAATACTCTAAAAAATGAATGGTAAACAGGAGATTGAACTAATACCTTATCATTTTCTTTTATTAAAATTTTAAGTAAGAAGTTTATAGCAGTTACTACTCCTGGAGTGTATACTACATCTTCCACATTTATATCTACATTATGTCTATTTCTCATCCATTTCACAACAGACTCATAATAACCATTAACTGTATCATATCCTAAATTTCCTGTAGATAGTTTATTTTGTAATGCTTTAGTTATTTCATCACAAGTTTTAAAATCCATATCTGCAATCCACATAGGAATTATATCATCTTCATTTGTATTGAAATTTTCTTTGTATTTATCATATTTAACAGCATTTGTTCCAAGTCTATTTACTCCCTCATTAAAACTATCTCTATACATACTCATCCCTCCCTGAATTTTATTTTACATATTTTAAATTTTATATTAATCCTATAAGTTTTTCAAGTTTCATAAGACTTTATATCTTATTTTATACTTAATTTAAAGCATTTTTTCTCTTTGAAAATTTATAGATTAAATAAATGTATAGTATATCAAAGAATTGAATTAAAGCTATTATAAATAATTCAGTAGTTATTGATGGTAGCATATTAGTAAATTTTAAGATAGCAACAGTCAATGTTCCCATCCATTTGAATATAGCTATATAGATAGACTGACCTGAAGTATTTCCTCTATTCAAAAGCATACTTACAAACAGTATAGACATTATTAAGTTTTGTATATTTGCAATAAACCCAGATGTTTGAGTTATATCATTATTAAATAATATAGAAAAATCATTTACAGATAAAATCATAAATAATATTGAACAAATTAAAATAAACACAGTAAAAATGTATAGTGATTTTTTACTTATAATACCTATATATTTCCTAGATTTATATCCATATTTGAAAAAAGTATATAATATTATTAAATCAAGTAATAACCAAGTTAAAAATATCATTTTTGCAAAAAGTAAATCTCCTGGAGGATATATAAAACTAAAAGTAAACTCCCAAGCTATATTAAGACTTAGCGCAAATAAAGGCATTCCATAAGTTTTATCTTTAAAGCTTTTATGTATTATCAATATATAAGCTATACTCCAAAATACTCCACACAAAACTTGTAAACATAATTCAAATTTCAATTTTCCACCCCTATATTAAATCTATTATACAAATTTGTATATATAACTATTACTATTCTCTATAGTTAATAAATTATAAATCATTATTAAAATCAAAAAGACCCATACTTTTAGTATAGGCCTTTTCTTTGCATTTATTTATTATCTATCTAATTTTAGGTAAGCTTCTAATCCTTCTTTTAATATCTTAGCTGCTTTTGATAAGTCTTCTTTATTTAATATATAAGCAAGTCTTATCTCGTCAACTCCAAGACCTTTAGTCTTATAGAATCCTTCAGCAGGACAAGGCATTACTGTCTCTCCATCGATTTCAAAATCGCTTAGCATCCATTTAACAAAATCATCAGCACTCTTAACTGGTAACTTAGCTACTATATAGAATGCTCCTGTTGGCTTTTTACATATAACACCAGGAACTTTTACAAGTTCATTGTATAAAACATCTCTTCTTTCTCTGTACTCTTCATTTACTTCTGTTAAGTAAGAATTTGGAGTTTTGTAAAGTTCTACTGCTCCAATTTGCTCTAATGTAGGAACTGATAATCTAGCTTGACAAAGTTTTAATATTTCACCCATAAATTCTTTGTTTTTAGAAGCTAAAGAACCTATTCTAGATCCACATGCACTATATCTTTTAGATACACTGTCTACTATTATAACTCTATCTTCTACTTCTTTAACATTTCCTAAACTAGTGTAGTCTCCCTCATATACAAACTCTCTATAAACTTCATCTGCTATTATCCATAACTCATGTTCTTTAGCTATATCAGATATCATGTCTATTTCTTCTTTAGTATAAACTACTCCACTTGGGTTTCCTGGATTTGAGAATAATATAGCACGAGTATTTCCATCTATCTTAGATACGATTTCCTCTTTAGAAGGTAAGTGGAATCCGTTTTCAGCAAAAGTAGTTATTGGCTTTATTTCAACTCCAACTGCATTTGCAAAACTATTATAGTTTGAATAGAATGGTTCAGGTACTAATATATTGTCCCCTTCATTACATATAGTTAACATTGTAAAGAATAAAGCTTCACTACCACCGTTTAATATTAATATATCTTCTAAATCAAAGTTTATATCGTATTCTCTGTAGTATTTTTGTATTGCTTCTCTAAGTTCATGTAAACCTTCTGATAAAGCGTACTCTAAAACTTCTTCTTTGTTGTTAGCTATTGCCTCGAAAAAGTTTTCCGGAGTTTTAATGTCTGGTTGTCCTATATTTAAATGATATACTTTTTTCCCTTGTTTTTTAGCTTGTGCTGCATAAGTTAATAGCTCCATTATAGTTGAAGCTTCTACTGATTTTATTCTTGAAGAAAATTTCATATTTTTGCCTCCTAATTGTCCCTTTAATTATATTGATGTATGTGGTATACAATATTTCTTCTTTACCCATATTCTAACATATTAAAACAAATTAGTTAAACGTTTTTTTCAGATATTAAAAAGTTATTATTTTCTGTATTTTAAGTAAATTTCATAAACTATTGAAAATTACTCAATCTAAGTATATATTATTTACATAAGTTGTGAAAACAATTACATAAATTTTAATATTTTGGAGGGTGTTTATGACAAACTTAGTTAATGCTAAATGGTTAAAAGAAAATTTAAATAATGAAAATCTAGTTATTGTCGATTGTAGATTTGACTTAATGGATAAAGAATATGGTAAAAAAAGTTATGAAAAAAATCATATAAAAGGTGCAGTTAGAATTGATATAGAAACTGAATTATCTAGTAAAGTTCAAGAACATGGAGGTAGACATCCACTTCCTACTGTAGACAAATTAAAAAGCACTTTTGAAAACTTAGGTATAAATAATAATTCAGTAGTTGTTTGCTATGATGAAGGAGATTTAGCTGGTCCATCTAGACTATGGTGGACTTTAAAGTATCTAGGTCATGATAAGGTATATGTTTTAAACGGTGGAATAAATGCATTCATTGAAATTGGTGGAGATACTAATAATGAAGTTCCTACAGTTTCTAAAAATGGAGAGTTTGTAGTTAATGTAGATGATTCAATGAGAGTTGATATGAACTATGTAAAAGAAAGATTATATAAAGACGGGGTTGCTATAATTGACTCTAGAGAACATAAAAGATACCTAGGTGAATTTGAACCTGTAGATAGAAAAGCTGGTCATATTCCTAGTGCTATGAATTATTTTTGGATGGATATATTAGAAAAAAATGGTGATAGCGTAAATATAAAATCTGTAGAAGATTTAAAAAAACACTTTGAAAAGTTAAATGAATTTGACGAGGTTATAGTTTATTGCGGATCTGGTATAACTGCTTGTCCTAACAGTTTAGCACTTAGCGAAAGCGGAATAAAGCATAAAGTTTACTCTGGAAGTTTTAGTGATTGGGTAAGCTATGATGATAATGATGTAAATACTACAGTTCAATAATAAAAATAAAAAAGGATGTTTCAAGTTTTATTGAAATCATCCTTTTTTATTTTTATTTATACATTTTTAACAAGTTCTCTTTCAGCTTCTTTTTTATCCATGTATTCATTTAATCTTTTTTCTGCTATAACTTTTATTTCATCAAAACTCATTTTATTTTCCTTATTTTTAACTATCTCCATCCCAATTTCAAGCAACTCTTGATCCGTAAATTTACTTTGTATGTACTCCTCTATTCTTGGTATATCTTCAGGCTCTATATCTTTGTATACTTGCGTCATAGCTATTAAGCTATTAACTAAATTAAAATCTGTTACTAAACTTAGTTTGCTTAAGTCTAAATTTTTCATACATATCCCCCATTTTCTTATTGATAATACTATTATAGCACATCATTAACACAATTTTCTTAATATTGCATATTTTAATTATTTAGATTTAGATAAAAATTTCGTAGCAAAATCTACACATTCTCTCTGAGACATCAATTTACAATTTGCATTTCCTATTTTATAGTTTATAACCTTGTGATTATTTTCAAAGACTTCTCCAATATATCCAAAACAATCAGAATCTACTTCTAAATCTTCGAATTCTCTCCATACTCTCATTCCATTTTCTAGTATAGGTGCTCCTGATATAAATGTTTCTCTGCAATTACTTCTATACTCACTTAAATGAAACGATGTATTATTTTCATAAGGTACACCTAATAGAAGAACATATCCGTCTAAATCGTAAATCCTAGCTAATGGTGATTTTTCTGATAATCCATATTCTAAACTATGGTTATTTGTTATAAATTCTTTATCTTTTCCATAAGCACTAAATGAAACTTGTGGATGATTACTTCTTGTTACGCCTTCATAACTTATAAAAGTTTGTGCTATTATTCCCATTCCTCTACATGGAGTTGTTAATTTATTAAAAGCAGGCATTTCATTTTTTATAATTTCATGCCAACTTTCAGGAACAGGTGGATTACACCAATATATTGGGTCAGAATAGTCTCCAGTATGACTAGGCATAACTATATTGCCATTTTCTCCTACAGCCTCTAAAAGAGCATCTATAACAGATATAGGACCTCCACAAACCCATCCAATCGAACTTAGCGATGAGTGTACTATAATTGTCATACCTTCTTTAACTCCCATAGCTTTTAGATCTTTAAGTAAACTTGTTTTTGTATTAATTTTTAAACTTGATTTAATTATATTCTCTTCATTACTCATAATATCCCTCATTTAATTTTTCAATTTATTATAAATTCGATAAAAATAATTTCAAACCTTTTAATATATAGTTAATTTTATATAACCAATAAAAAAAGTTAGGATAATTATCCTAACTTTTATTTATTCATTTCCATAAATACCTTCTCAGGTGTTATAGGAAGCGTATTAACTCTAACTCCACAAGCATTATATACAGATTCTTGTATAGCCGGTAGTGGTGTGTTTATAACAACTTCTCCTACTGATTTCGCTCCAAATGGCCCTGTTGGTTCATTAGTTTCTACAAAATCTACAATGACATTTCCGACATCACATCTAGCAGGTATTTTGTATTGCATAAATGTATTTGTATCCATATGTCCGTCATCTGTATGTCTAACTTCTTCAAACATAGCCATTCCTATACCTTGAACTATACCACCTTCAACCTGTATCTTTGCTAAGTTTTTATTTATAACAGTACCACAATCTACAACAGCAACATAATCAATAACTTCATATTTACCTGTTTCTAAATCCATCTCTGTTTCAACAAACCCAGCTATAAATGGAGGAGGTGATACTTCGCTACCATGAGATGCATAGCCTACTAACTGTTCTTTTTCTGGTCCAACTGTAAAATCAACCGCTATATCAAATACTGATATTCTATTGTGCTCACTATATACATACTCACCGTCAAATTCAGTATATTCTTTGTCTATTCCAAGTCTCTTAGCCCCTATATCTATTATCTTGTCACGAAGTATGTTAGAAGCTTTAACAACAGCCATTCCTGTGACATAAGTTGTAGATGATGCATAAGATCCCGGATCATATGGTACTACATCAGTATCAGCTGATATAACATTAATTTTATCCATTGTAGTTTCTAATATTTCACATGCCATTTGTGCTAAAATAGTGTCACTTCCAGTTCCCATATCTGTAGACCCTACCATTAATGTGTAATTGCCATCATCATTTAATTTTATTTCCACACTAGCTGTATCAATACCTGCTATACCTGATCCTTGCATAGTAAGTCCCATTCCAACACTTCTAACTTTTCCATTTGCTAATTTTTTCGAAGGATATTTTTCATCCCATTTTATAAGTTCTTTACCTTTATTTATGCATTTTACTAAATCTACACTATTTAAAGTTTTATCATAAGCAAAGCTAGTTTCGCCTTCTTTTACTATATTTTTAAGTCTTATTTCTGTAGGATCCATATTTAATTTATGTGCTAACATGTTTATAGTTGATTCTACTGCAAAACACCCTTGTGTAGCCCCATACCCTCTAAGCGCTCCAGCTGGCATTTTATTTGTATATACTACATTTCCTTTGAATCTAGATGCTGTAAGCTTATTGTACATAGGCATAGTTTTTTCTCCTACTAACCCAAAAGTTGTTGAAGCATGTTCTCCATATGCTCCCGTATCAGATAAAGCATCTATATCTATAACTTTTATTATTCCGTCTTTTGTTGATCCAATCTTTACATCTAGTTTCATTGCATGTCTACTTGTAGAACAGTTAAATGTTTCTTTTCTATCATAAATTATTTTTGCAGGTTTTCCTGTTTTTAAAGTTACAATTGCAGAGAATATTTCAACGCATGCAGTTTGTTTTCCTCCAAATCCTCCGCCTATTCTAGGCTTTATAACTCTTATTTTACTTGAAGGTATATTTAGTGCTCTTGATAAGTGTCTTCTTACATGAAATGGAATTTGTGTAGAACTTACTACAACTAATCTACCTGTATGGTCTAAGTAGTTGTATGCTCTATAAGTTTCCATCATTGCATGAGCTTGAGCTTGTGTATAATATGTTTCTTCGATTACAACATCACACTTTTCAAGTTCTTCTTCTATATTTCCCTTTTCATACAAATGTTTTGATACTATATTTCTTTCTCTTTCCATCCCTATGTCAAAATTGCAGTGTCTGTCTTCATCATGGACTAACATTTCATTGTCAATTGCATCTTCCATATCTATTATAGGATTTAAAACTTCATATTCAACTTTTATCATTTTCATAGCTTTTACTGCAGTTTTTTCATCTATAGCTGCAATTATAGCTACTTCATCGCCAACATATCTAACTGTATCTTCAAGTATCAATCTATCATATGGTGATGGTTCTGGGTATGATTGTCCAGCTAGTGTAAATCTATTGTTAGGTACATCTTTATAAGTTAATACACACTCTACACCATCAACCATTAAAGCCCTAGACGTATCAATATTTTTTATCTTTGCATAAGCATGAGGACTTCTTAAAATTTTAACAACTAGTGCATCTTTTGCTGCTAAATCATCAGTATATACAGGCTTACCTGTAGCTATAGACATTCCATCTATTTTATGTATTCCTTTTCCAACTATTTTCATCATTTATTTTACCCCCAGATAACTTTTGATTGCTCTTAATTGTCCCATGTATCCTGTACATCTGCATAAATTACCAGTTAGATAGTGTATTATCTCCTCTTCTGTAGGATTACTTAATTCTTCTTTCATAGCTATAACTGTCATTATAAATCCAGGAGAGCAGAATCCACATTGTTCCGCACCTTCGCTAACTAATATTTTTGCAAATTCACTAGCTTCTTTTTCTAAGCCTTCTATAGTTGTAATTTCTTTATTTAATGCTCTAACTGTTAAAGTTGCACATGATAATGTAGGTCTCTTATTTATCCATACAGAGCAAAGCCCACAACATCCTGTGTCGCACCCTCTTTTAACACTTAAATTACCTAATTTTCTTAAGCTATCTACTAAATATTCTTCTGGCTCTATATCAACTTTTCTCTTTTTACCATTTACATTAAGTTCTACTAACATTTTGTAACCTCCATGATTGCTCTTTTGACTAATACTTTACTTATTTGTTCTCTATATTCTTTAGATGCTCTCATATTTGTTCCAAATTCAATATCATTTTTTATTAAATCTATAGCTTTTTCTATATTTTCATCATTTAATTGATTATTAGATAAAAATTGACTAGCTTCTATAGCTACTTTTGCTCTTTGAGGTCTTGCGCCTATACATATCTTAAATTCATTATCTAATTTAGATACAGATACATTTAGTATTGGATAATCACTTTTAGCATTTCTCATAGACTTATAAACTGCATTTTTATTATTTTTATTTATATATATTTTAGTTAATATGTCTTTTTCATAATTCTTATTTAAAAACTCATCTAAACTTATTCTTCCACCTTTAAATGTTTCTACTTCTGTATCTAAACAAAGAAGCGCTACTATTAAATCAGAAAATCCATATTTTGAAAATACGCTACCTCCAACTGTAACTACATTTCTAAATTGAACCCCTATTATATCTCTAACTGAATCAGTTAATATTTTAAAATTATTTTTTATAATATCGCTAGTTTCTAAACTTCTTAAAGTCGTCATAGCTCCAATTTCTATAAAATTGTCATCTTCTTTTATATAATCTAAATTAAGGTTGGAAAGTTCAATTCCTGTACCTATTCTTTTTTTCCCCATTCTTAGAAATGCTGTACCTCCAAGAATTTGATTATTTTTCCTCTTAGTCAATATTGAGTATGCTTCTTCTAATGTGTTTGGCTGTACTATATCAGTAAGTGTAAACATACTGTTCCTCCCTCTTTAATTATGCAAGTTATTTTATTAATCTATATAATTTTTTTAATTATATCACACTTTATTGTTTTACTTTTATTAAAATAATTTAATTATTCCTTAAATTTAGGTATAAAAATCCATTTTAATTTTTATACCTAAATTAACCTAATAGTAAATTATATGTTATTCTTCTTCTAATAATCCTAATTTTCCAGCTATATATTTAGTTGTACTTCCCTGAATTATCAAAGTTATAAGTATTGTCATAAATACAATTGATGAAATAATTTCATAACCAGGTATTTTCATAGTTGTAATTATACCGCAAAGAGCAGCTGGAATTACTCCCGTTTCTCTTACCCACATCATAAAAAGAATTTCATTTCTAGACCATTTAGCTTTTTTATCAAATATTGTGCATATAAGTACACTTATTGGTCTTGCTATAAAAATAAGTCCTACAACAACAAGTAATGACGGTAATAAATATTTCATTAAAACATGTAAATTAACTTGGCTTCCTAAAATTATAAATATCATCATTCTACATACTGTTCCTAAAGTTTCTACAACATTTAAATCAGTATCATATGACCTTTGAGTTAACCAAATTTTAAAATTTTTCTTATTTCCATTTATAATTCCTACTATGAAACATGCCATATATCCACTGCCACCTAATTTAGTAGCTACTTCATAGGAAATTATAACTGATAAAACAGATACTATAGGTGCAAATTCCCTTAATACTCCATAAGGCTTATCACTTATTAATTTCAATAGTAAAATTCCAGTAATTACACCCACTATCACTCCAAGAATAATCATTATGCTTAAATTATAAATATTTTCTTGAAACGAAAATTTACCTGATAAAATTATAGTAATTACTGCTGAAGTTAAAATAGCTCCTGTTGCATCGTTAAATGCCGACTCACTTATTACAGTTTGTTTTACCTTATCTTTAATTTTTACACTATTAAAAATAGGCACTAATGTTGCAGGATCTGTAGATGCTATTATAGCACCTGCAAGTAATGCTGAAATTGAACTTATTTCAAATGATAATCCAATTATTTGTTTCATTATAAATGCTGACACTAAAACACCTAATGTTGATAATAGTAATACCGTAACTTTAACATTTTTTAAAACTCTCAAACTTATCTCTTTTCCACCTAAGTAAAGTATAAATGCTGATCCAAAAGTTAAAATTAATTGATTTTCAATTTGATATGAACTTATATCAATAAACTTAAAAAATGATGGTCCAATAATTATCCCAGCAATCAAAAATAATACAACATCAGGAATATTTATTCTCTCACTTAACTTACTACATAATATCCCTGTTATAGCAACTATAGCAAATAGTATTAGTAAATTATTACTAGCTATTGTGTGAATTGATGTTTCCATAAAAAACCTCCTAAAATTTATTTCTAATTAAATAATATGAAATAATTTTTAGGAGGTTCACTTGTTTTAATTTTACTAATCTATATTTATGAAGCTTGTGTACTCGAATTAGCAACTTCTATTTTATTGTTTACCTCGGATTTTTCTTGTGGTAACACCATATTTAGGAATATAGCTATTATAGCAACTACTATAAGTCCTGAATCCCCAAATATTAATTGTATAGGCTCTGGCATTTGAGATAAAACACCTGGAACTAATGTTAATCCTACGCCAAGTCCTAATGCAACTGCAACTATTGTACTATTTCTATTATTTAAAGGTTCTGATGTTATAAGTTTTATTCCACTTACTGCAATCATTGCAAACATCATTACACTAGCTCCTCCTAATACACTAGCTGGCATTAAAGATATTAATGCTCCAAATTTAGGGAAAATTGCTGCCAATATTAAAAATCCAGCCCCTATTCCAACTACATTTCTATTTATAACTTTAGTCATAGCTATAAGACCTACGTTTTGTCCAAATGAAGTAGTTGGCATTGAGTTAAATAATGCTGCTATAACACTTCCAAATCCATCTGCCATAACTCCACCTGATATTTCCTCATCTGTAGCATCACGCCCTACACCTGAATGTGTAATAGCAGTTATATCCCCAACAGTTTCAACTCCAGAAACTATAAACATGCATACAAATGCAAATATTGCATCTATGTGGAATTTAAATCCAAATTGGAATGGCATCGGAATAGAAATAAGTGCCATGCTTGAAATTTGAGAAAAATCTATTTTGCCCATCGGTATAGCTACTATATATCCTACTATAAGTCCTATTAAAATCGAAGCTATACTAGTTATTCCTTTAGTGTATTGTTTGCAAAATAAAACAGTTACTAATACTATACTTCCTAATAATAAATTTGATAATGATCCAAAATCACTTGCCCCTATTCCACCTGCAAAGTAATTAATACCTGTTGGAAGTAGTGAAATCCCAATTGCTAAAACTACAGTCCCTGTAACTACCGGAGGGAAAAACTTTCTTATTTTACTTATATATGTACCAAATACAATTTCAATTAAACTACCAGCTAAACATGCTCCTAAAACACCTTCATATCCGTATTTAGCCCCTACTGCTGTTGCAACAGAAACAAATCCAAAACTTGTTCCCATAACTATAGGTAGCTTAGCTCCAAATGGCCCTAACTTATAACACTGAACTAATGTTACTAATCCAGACACCAACATTGCACATTGAACTAACATAGTTTTATCATCAAGGCTTAGTCCTAATGCTCCTGAAATAATAATTAACGGAGTAACATTTCCTACAAACATCGCAAGTACATGTTGAAGTCCTAATGGTATAGCCTCTTTAAGTTTAGGCCTTCCATTTAACTGATAAATTACTGAATTTTTTTCATTCATAAAAAATTTTCTCCCCCTTAATATTCGGTATATTATAATCCAAATCCGATTTAATATTCGTGTTTATATTTTGATTATATCAGATTCGAAAGTTTTATCAACCTAAAATCCGAATTTTTATTATTTTTTTTAAAAAATAGTACGCATTTCTAACTATAAAATAATTATTATAATTTCTAGCTTTAAAATTTGGTAATAAATAATAAAAAAGCTTATGTATTTTATAATACATAAGCTTTTTTATTATTTATTATTATCTTTATGATCCTTATCTTTTTCATGTTTTTCATCACTTGTATTGTTCTTACTTATTATGTCATTCATAGATAAACTTGTATTTAATATCTCTTTTGTGTATTGTAAAGCATTTTCATATTGTCCATTTTTAAATCTATTTTCAGTCATATGCTTCACTCCTTAAGATTATTTTAGCATGGAGGGAAAAAATTTTTATTTGCTAATCTATTCCCTAATATATCTGCTATTTTTTTATTTTGAGAAATTTCTTCAGCAATTTCCTCTTTATTATCATTTTCTTTTAATAAGTCTTTTATTTCTTTATTGTTATCTAGATTGTTTTTATCTTTATTAATATTTTTTTTATTAGACATAATATTACCTTCCTTTAATATCGTTTAATACTAGAATGTCCATATAGCATTTATTTTAAACTTATAATTTTTTCTATAAAAAATTTACTTAGATTGCGTCGTCACAACTTCGTCAGTTACTCATAAAACTTTTTTAAGCTATAAATATACAATATTGATATAACTAAGTTTCATAAG
>NZ_JAWDJM010000149.1:0-79708 GCF_032465715.1 Paraclostridium sp. MRS3W1
ATATTATATATATTAACATATATATGGGCAATACATGTTAATATCAAAAAAAGATAGCAATTGCTATCTCTCTTTGATTTATTCTTTAACAAGATCTGATATAGTTACAAATTCATATCCTTGTTTTTGTAACTCTGGAATTATACATTCTAAAGCTTTTATAGTTTGTGATTTATCATTTCTTATACTGTTGTAGTCATGAAGTAAAACTATACTACCATTTTTCGCATTTTTTTCTATTATGCTTATAATATTTCCAACTCCAGGGTTACTCCAATCTCTAGCATCAAAATCAGACCATAACACAACTTTCATATCTTTGGATTTCATTAAGTTAAATAAACTTTCATTTATTGCTCTATATGGAGGTCTAAACCAAGTTGGCTCCTTCCCTGTAACTTTTTTTATAATTTCTTGAGTTTTTATAATTTCATTATTAAGCTTTTCAGGTGAATTGTTGCATACATTTATATGCGTAAACGTATGATTCCCAATTTCATGCCCTTCATAAAATGCTCTTTTTACAATTTCAGGGTTCCACCCAACTTTTTGACCTACTACAAAAAATGTGGCTTTTGCATTATTTTTTTTAAGTATGTCTAGTATTTGTGGTGTAAAATCTTCATCAGGACCATCATCAAAGGTTAAAGCTATAACTTTTTTCTGATCACTACCTCTTTTAATTATTATATCTTCATACTTTTTTGATATATTATTTTTATTATTAAAAACTTCACTTTCACTTGACTTTGGCATATTAAATATACCTAATGCTAAAATTAAAAAGAATATAGGTATAATTAACTTCTTCATATTATCGCCTCTTTTCTAGTAGTCATCTCTCATATCTCTATTCATATCAACTAAATCTTTAACTTCTCGTGTAAATAAATTAGGTCCACTAAAATTATCTTTTATACTAACACTCTCTATATTATTTACTGGTCTTTCTTCTTTTTTAGCACAATCTACACATAATCTAGTTTCTGGAATAAAATCTAAACGATCTTCCTCTATACCTTTTTTGCAACTTTCACAAATTCCATAAGATCCATTTTTTATTTTATATAAAGCATTATCAATTTCATTTAGCTTAAATTTTTCATGATTAGTTAAACTATTTTGCATCTCTTGCATATATACTTCACTTCCTATATCTGCAAGATGATTATCATAACTTGAAAGCTCACCTGATGTGTACTTCTCACTTGTATGTTCAGTAGTATTTCCAAATACAGTGTTATCTTCCATTTCTGATACTAACGTTATTATATTATTTTTTTCTTCTAGTAACATCTTTTCATATTTTTTATTATTCATAATAATCCTCTACCTTCCTCTAAAATTATCTACCATATCTAAAAATTCAGCTATATATTCTCCTATAATAGGTAAGTTAACCCATTTAGATACAACATATAAAACTAAACCTGTAAGAAAACTGAATCCAATAGCTTGCCCAAAACCTTTTCCAATTCCTGCTATAAAGTTAATTGCAAACATTCGTCTTCTACTATCTGTTAAAATCATATAATCCATAATTCTACTTCTTTCAAACATGTATAGCAGACTGTCTATTCTATTATTTGCAATTTCTAGTGCTTTAACTAATGCGCTCGATTCATCATCCCCATGGATTCTTTTATCAATATCTTTCATACTCAATGCTTTAACTTCTTCTGTATATATTTCTTTTTCATTTTTTCTATTTCCTAATCTATATCGCTTCAAAACTTAACACGTCCTCTTCACATAGAAAAACTTTTTACAATTTTATTATTCCAACTTTTATATTTTAAATACAAGAATTTGCTTTACTAATAGTACTTAATTAATGTTTTATTGCACAAAAAAAGCCCTATTAAATAGGGCTTTCAATTTTAATTTTATAAAAATTTCTTTTCTATCAATCCAACTTTTTTATAAACTTTTCTTAGTGTTTTTCTAGCTTGATATTCTGCCTTTTGAGCACCTTTGGCATATATATCTTCTAAGTAATCCTTGTTTGACAGTAAATATTCATATTGGTCTTTTATAGGTTTTAAAGTTTCTACTATTACTTCAGCAACGTCATTTTTAAAATCTCCATATCCTTTACCTTCATACATAGCAACTACATCTTCTATAGATTTATTGTCTAGTTTTGAGTATATATCTAAAAGATTTTTTATACCTGGTTGCTCATCACTATATCTGACTACTCCAACAGAATCTGTTACACTTCTTTTTATTTTTCTTCTTATTGTATCAGCATCATCAACTAATAATATATATCCATTTTCATTTTCATCTGATTTACTCATTTTTTTAGTTGGTTCTTGTAAGCTCATTACTCTGGCTCCAGCTTTTGGTATATATGGTTCTGGAACTTTAAATGTAGGGCTATATCTGTTGTTAAATCTATTTGCTAAATCTCTAGCTAACTCTAGATGTTGTTTTTGATCTTCTCCAACTGGCACTAAATCTGTTTGATATAGTAATATGTCTGCGGCCATTAAAACTGGATAAGTAAACAATCCTGCATTTAAATTGGCTTCGCTTTTTTGAGATTTATCTTTAAACTGAGTCATTCTACTTAATTCACCCATATATGTCATTGTATTTAAAATCCACATTAACTCTGTATGACAACTAACATGTGACTGTATGAATATAGTATTTTTTTCTGGATCTAAACCACTTGCCATATATTGAGCTAATAACTGCATTGTGTTTGCTCTTAAGTTTTTAGCTTCTTGTGGAACTGTTATTGCATGTAAATCTACTACACTGTAATAGCAGTTATAATCTTCTTGTAATTCTTTCCAATTTTTTATAGCTCCAAGATAATTTCCTAATGTTAATTTACCTGATGGTTGAGCCCCACTAAATATTATTTTCTTTTCACTCATATTTAATGCCTCCTATAAATTTTTTAACATTCTAAGTACTATATCTTTTGAATTGTGAGCTGCTTGACCTACAAACTCTTCATATGTTACATCTGCACTTCCATCTGCTTTATCTGACATAGCTCTTATAACTACAAATGGAGTATGGTTCACATAGCATACATGTGCTATAGCAGCTCCTTCCATTTCTCCACAGTATCCGTTAAATTCTTTTACTAATTCATCTTTTAATTCCTTGTTGCTTATAAATATATCTCCACTTAAAACTCTACCTTTTAAAACTTTATGAGTTTTAACTTCTGCTTTTGATGATTCATAAGCCGCATTTATTAATTTTTCATCTGCTTTAAATATTGAATTATCCATTCTAGGTATCATACCTTTTTTATCACCAAATACAGTAGTGTCAAAGTCATGTTGTATCGCATCTGTAGATATAACTATATCATATACATCTAGTTCTTCATTTAATGCTCCTGCCACACCTGTATTAACAACTGCATCTACATTAAATTCACTTATTAATATTTGGGCACATAATGCAGCATTTACTTTACCTATTCCACATCTAACTAAAACAATATCTTTATTTTCTAATTTTCCTACATAAAATTTTAAACTAGCTTTTTCTATAGTTTCTTCTATGTCCATTATATCTCTTAATATATCTACTTCCTCATCCATTGCACCTATTATTCCTATTTTGTTCATTTCTAAATTCCTCCTATATGTTATCAATCTTTACTTTTTTATAATTAAAAAATCCGTCCTAAATAAATAGGACGGATATATTTTCCGCGGTACCACCTAAATTATATGCATTTTTATATGCATATCACTTAATAATTTCTGCTATAACGTGCAGTCACGATATCAGCTACTCTTTAAATTTCACCTAATTCCTCAAAGGTCCATTCATTAAATTTATTTATATTGAGTTCTCAGCTACCTCAATTCTCTGTATTAAATAAGAAATTTAATTACTAATCCTCTTCACTGGATTCTTGTATTATATTTTTATATTTATTTTATATGATATGTTTTAATCTACAAAAAGTCAACCATTTAAACTACATATTTTTTTCTACTACCTAATTTCCACAAAAAAAAATAAGCTATCTAATAAATAGATAGCAAGGATAAATAGTGTAGTTTTAGCGACATTTAAAAGCATCTTTTAAGCTTTTTGGAGCAAAACTAGACTATTTATCCGAAGCTTTATACTATTTATAGAAAGCTTATTTTCATTTTAAAATGGTAAATATATAAGTTTTAACGACCTTTAAATCTTCTTTTCAGCTTTGGGATCAAAACTTTTCTTTTTTATTCTTAATTGGGTATATTATAAGTTTTAGCGACTTTTAAAGCTTTTTTTTAGCTTTAGAAACAAAACTTATAATATACCCTAATCCTTATTTTCTTGTAACTTTTATACCTGTCATGTGGTCATTTAAGTTATGTTTTTCTATAGTTTCATCATCAACTCTATTTATGTTTAAAGCTAAAGTTTCTGATTTTATATATTCAGAGTATTCATTTATAGCATTTGCTATTTCATCATCTGAACAATAATCAATATCTATATTGTCTAAAACATCAAAGTCATTAGATTTTCTTAATTGTTGAACTTTAGATATAAATTCTCTAGCATATCCTTCGTTTATTAAAGTCTCATTTAAAGTTGTATCTAATATTACAAATAGGTTGTTTTCCATAGTAACATTAAATCCTTCTTTAGCTGATATATTTATTAATACATGATCTTTATTAAACTTAAATTCATCTCCGTCTATATCTACACTTATAGACTCTCCAGCTTCTAGCTTAGGTACAACTTCACTTGCATCAAGTTTATTTAATGCTCCAGCAAAGAATTTCATCTTAGCTCCAAGCACAGGTCCTAAAACTTTGAAGTTTGGTTTTAATGTAAAGTTCATATATTCTCCTAAATCTTTAGCAAATATAACTTCTTTAACATTAAGTTCTTCTTTTATTAAGTCAACAACATCACTTATAGTACCTTCATATTTTCCATCTACTAATACTTTTTGTATAGGTTGACGAACTTTTATTCTAGTAGCTTCTCTTGATGCTCTTCCTAATGTAACTAAGTTTTTAACTAAATCCATTTTTTCTTCTAGATTATTATTTATTAAATCTAAATTAGCTTTAGGATAAGTAGCTAAGTGAACTGAAGTTTCATTAGTTAAGTTTCTATATATTTCTTCTGCTATAAATGGTGTAAATGGAGCTATTAACTTGCAAAGCTCTGTTAATATCTCGTAAGTTGTATTATAAACTGATTTTTTATCTTCTGTTAATTCAGTTGCCCAGAATCTTCTTCTTGAACGTCTTATATACCAGTTAGATAAATCTTCATTTATAAATTCTTGAACCATTCTAACAGTTTTATTTAATTCAAATATCTCTAAGTTTTCTTCTACTTCTTTCTTTAAGTTGTTAAATTTAGATAATATCCATCTGTCTAATTCTGGTCTATCTTTATATTCAACGAAGAACTCTGATGGATTTATATTATCTGTATTTGCATATAATGTGAAGAAGTTATATACATTTTTCATAGTTCCTAAGAATTTACTTTGAACCTCTTTTAATCCATCTACATCAAATCTTGTTGGAGTCCATGGTGGAGATACATATAATAAATACCATCTTAATGCATCTGCTCCATATTGATCAAATAATTCAAAAGGATTTACTGTGTTTCCTCTTGATTTACTCATTTTCTTACCTTCTTTATCAAGTACCAAGTCATTAACTAAAACTCTCTTATATGGAGCTTTACCTGTAACAAAAGTAGATATAGCAAGTAATGAGTAGAACCATCCTCTAGTTTGATCTATACCTTCACATATAAAATCTGCTGGGAATAATTCATCAAAGTTTTCTTTATTTTCAAATGGGTAGTGATGTTGTGCAAATGGCATAGAACCACTATCAAACCAACAGTCTATAACGTCTGTTACTCTAGTCATAGTTCCTCCACACTTATCGCACTTAAAGTGTATGTCATCTACATATGGTCTGTGTAATTCTATAGTTTTTGGATCTATATCTTCTATAGCTTTTTTAGCTAGTTCTTCTCTTGATCCTACAGACTCCTTATGACCACATTCACACTTCCATACGTTTAATGGTGTTCCCCAATATCTACTTCTAGATATAGCCCAGTCATTTAAGTTTTCTAACCAGTTACCAAATCTTCCTTCTCCTACGAAACCTGGATACCATTCAACAGTTTTGTTATTTGCTATTAATTGGTCTTTTAGCTTAGTCATTTCTATATACCAGCTTGGTTTTGCATAGTATAAAAGTGGAGTTTGGCATCTCCAGCAGTGAGGATAGTTATGAGCTACCTTTTCTTTACTGAATAATTTATTTTCTCCGTGTAACCATTTTATAATTTCAACGTCTACACCATCTTCCATTACAAATTTACCTTCCCATGGAGTATTTGTAAACTTACCTGCTTCTGAAACTGGTTGTAACACTGGTAAATCGTATTTTCTTCCTAAGTTGTAGTCATCTTCACCAAATGCTGGTGCTGTATGAACTATTCCTGTACCATCTTCTGTTGTTACATAGTCTCCTAAAGTAACAAAGAATGCTTTTTTATCTGCTTCAACAAATGGCATTAATTGTTCATACTCAACGTACTCTAAATCTTTACCTTTTAACTCTTCTATAACTTCATAATCTTCTCCTAAAACTTTATTAGCTAAAGCTTTAGCAACATAGTATATTTCGTCATTTTGCTTAACTTTTATATAGTCTATTTCAGCACCTACTGTTAAAGCAACATTTGATGGTAATGTCCAAGGAGTTGTTGTCCATGCTAAGAAATATTCATTAGCATCTTTTCTCTTGAACTTAGCTATTACTGTATTATTTTTTATTTCTTTATATCCTTGTGCAACCTCATGTGATGCAAGACCTGTTCCACATCTTGGACAGTATGGAAGTATTTTATGACCTTCATATACATATCCTTCTTTGTTGAACTTATCTAATATCCACCATACAGACTCGATATAATTATTATCTAAAGTTATATACGGATTATCTAAGTCTATTTCATAAGCCATTCTTTCAGTCATGTCTCTCCATTGTTTTTCAAATGTGAAAACAGACTCTCTACACTTTTTATTGAATTTGTCTAATCCATAAGCTTCTATTTGTTGCTTATCAGATAAACCTAATTCTTTTTCTACTTGTATTTCTACTGGTAATCCATGTGTATCCCATCCTGCTTTTCTTTTTACTTGATATCCATTCATAGTTTTATATCTACAAACAGAGTCTTTTAAAGTTCTAGCTATAACGTGGTGTATTCCTGGGTTTCCATTTGCAGTTGGAGGCCCTTCATAGAATACAAAACTAGGATCATCTTTTCCTTTTTCTAAAGTTTTTTCTAACATATTTATGTCATTCCAGTAATCAGATACTTTAGCTTCAGCTTCTTTTACAGAAGAATCTACTAACGACTTAAATTTAGCCATTAAAATCCACCTTCCTTTAATTTTATTTTTTACACAAAAAAACCCGTCCCTGGAAAGGGACGAGTTATTACTCGCGTTACCACCCTAATTTTACAAATGTATATAATTAGCCTACATTTGTAACACTCTTTCAATATAACGGTATTTAACCGGCTCAGCTTAATAGATTTAATCGTTCAGCCTGCAGCTTAGGAGTGATCTTCATTTTTATAAATTTATTGGTTCTCAGCTTCTCCAACTCTCTGTAAAATTATCTAAAAACTACTCTCTCCATCATAGCATTTATTATAATATTAGTTTATATGTATGAAATTTTATAATAAATTGTTCAAATAGTCAATATATTTTTACTCTAAAGCATCTGATAATTCTTTTTGAAGCTCAGCTATTCTTTGAACTCCATTTTCATCTATGTCTGAGAAAATATCATCAACACTTCTAATTTCATCTTCTAATAATGATTTAAATTTATTTCTAAATATCTTGAACTCTTTAACTATAGAATCATATTCTTTTCTTATTTCAATAACTCTATTATTAGCTTGTCCTATTATTTGTCTTGATCTAAGTTCAGCCTCTTCAACTATTATCTTAGCTTTTTTATTCGCAGCACTACATGTATCCTCAGCTGCAGTTTGAGCAGTTATAAGTGTTGCCTTTAATGTTTCTTCTATGTTTTCAAACTTACTTACTTGTTCTTGGTACATTCTTATTTTGTCTTTTAATTCCAGGTTTTCTCTATATACGTTTTCGAAGTCTTCTTTTACTAAATCTAAAAATTCATCTACTTCATCTTCTCTATATCCACGTATACCTTTTTTAAATTCTTTATTTTCAATATCCACTGGAGTTAGCATGTATTCCCCTCCCTATATTATTAATTTTGCTTTTAATTTTATTTTTCCTTTTTTACTTATATCTCCTATATCGGCTATTATTACTCTACCTTTACCTCTTACTGATATAAGAGCATCCCGTTCTATAGTTTTTGATGTAGACATTATTTTTTCATAATCAACAAAAACTTTTTCTGCATTTATAAGCTTCAAACTTTCTTGTCTAGAAATATTGTATATCCCACTTATCAAGCAATCCAATCTTTGTGATGATACAGTTAATGATATTTCTTTGTATTTAGGTTTGGAATATGCTATATCATCTTCGGGAATTTCCTTTACCTTAACACTATTTCTAGCAACTTTGTCTAAATTCATAATAATAAAATCTGAGATATCTTTACTTACAATAACCTGACAAAAGTTATCATGTATATTTATATCCCCTATTTTTTCTCTTTTTATACCTAGACCCAATAAAGAACCTAAATAATCTTTATGCTTTATCTCTTTAAATTTAAAATTGCCCTCTATTTGTAACACTTTTATAGGTGATTGTACATCTTCATATTCCATATAATAAGGGAATATAGTAACAACTCTTCTTTCAGCTTCTTCAAAGCCTCCATCAACCCTATATTTTATATCGTCGAAACTATTTAATATTGATATAGAATTTTTTATTTCATAAGGATTTAAAAAATCAGTATACTTAATATCATAGCTTTTGATACAAGAATATGCTTTATCTATTACCTTAAACATCTTATTTTTTAAATCTATATCTTTAATATGATTTGTTAATGATACCTTGTCCATAATTTAACCTACTTCTAATATTTTAAAATATATTTATTATTAACATTCTTAAAAATTGAAGTACAAATAGCGCAATTATTGGAGAAAAATCTATTGGACCTTCAATATATCTAAACATAAAGTTTCTTATAGGCCCTTCTATAGGCTCTGTTAGCATACCTATAATATCATAGATTTTTGACTGTGTAGCTCCTGGAATCCATGACATTAATGCTCTTATTACAATCGCAAATTGAACTATGTCTGTTAAAACTAATAAAGAGTATTCTATCATTTCAATTCTTACTCCTTTTTATTTATTTATTTTGCCATGGGAAAAAAGCTTTACTTTCTAACTCTTTCTTCATGTTAGCATCTATATCTACATTATTAGGTGCTAATATAAATATTGCCTTAGATACTTTTTGTATACTTCCATCTAAAACATATACAGCTCCATTCATAAAGTCAAATATAGATTTACGAGTAACTGCATCATCTAAGTTTTCTAAATTAACTATTACAGCTCTTCTTTGTTTTAATTGATCAGCTATAGATGTAACCTCTTCATATTTCTTTGGTTCTACTATTACAACTTTCATTTGTCCTGCTGTATGTATATTTACTATTTTATTGCTTTTAGGTTGAGCTATAGATCCAACTCCATTACTTAAATCTTCTGATATCTCTACTTCTTCCTCAATCTCTTCTATCTCTTCATCCATAAACTCGTCTTCTACTTCATCTGTCATCCAATCTTTTATCTTACCTATGAAACCATTTCCCATTATTAACATCCTCCATTATATATATTCATTATTTTTTATTATAGTTTCTTTGTCCAAATATAGAAGTTCCAACTCTAACAAATGTTGCTCCTTCTTCAATAGCTATTTCAAAGTCATTGCTCATCCCCATAGATAGAGCTTCCATAGAAACATTATTTATATTTTCATGGTCTATTTTGTTAGCTAAATCTTTTAATCCCCTAAATACGGATTTTATTAAATTTTTATCATCTGTATTTGGAGCCATTGTCATAAGCCCCTTAACTCTTATATTTGGATAATTACTTGATATATTTTTTATAAAATCAATAGCATCTTCTTCAAGTATGCCGTGTTTACTTTCTTCCTTAGATATATTGACTTGTATTAAACAATTTATTTGTCTATCTATGCTTTGAGCTCGTTTTTGAATCTCATCACATAATGATAATCTATCTATAGAATGTATCATATATACTTTATCAATTATATATTTTACTTTATTAGTTTGCAAACTTCCAATAAGGTGCCATTTTACTCTATCACCTATTACTTCATATTTTCTAGCTAATTCTTGTGGCTTATTTTCGCCTACGTCAGTTACTCCACATTCTATAGCTTCATTAACTGCATCTATATCTACAGTCTTTGTTACAGCTATTAATTTAACTTCATCATTACTTCTATCGGAAGTTTTACAAGAATCATTAATTCTTTTTTCTATATTAATTAAATTAGATTTTATAGAGTTCATTTTATCACCTGCTTTTACTAATTTTTTTACCTCTTGGGTTTAATATCACTTCATCATAAATACTAATACTTTTTACTCCATTTATATGATTTTTGTAATAGTCAATAACTATATATTCTTCACTCTCATAAAAAGTTCCTTGTAATTCTACAAATTTCTCTTCTCCTGTTTCAGAAATTACGTAGACACCTTTTTTACCATCTACTTCTACAAATGCATCTTTAGGAACCTTTAAGCCTTCTGTTGACTTATATATTATATCAAATTCTTTTACTCTTGTATCGCAAATTTCCATATTTTGTTCGCTTATAGCTAATATCGCAATGTAGTCATTTCCATCCTTATATATATCATATACATTTGCATTTATTTTTTCAACGTCACTAGATAGAATTATTTTTTGTCCTACATTTAATTTTTTTGTTTCTTTTTCATTACAACTTATAGCTACATATTGCTTTAGATTGTTTACTATCCTTGCAACAGGTTCACCTTTTTTTACTTCTCCATCTTTTTTTATGTCTACATATTCTTCTTTTGCACTTTCTATATCTTCTTTTTTCACTTCTCCAATATTTTCTAAGTTAAATTTTTTCTCATTGTTATCAAACTTATATGAGATAATACCTGAGTTTTTAGCCTTAAATAATTGTGAGTTATCCTCAATTAAATTTGAAACTTTTTCTGCTTCATTTTCTTTATCTTGTAATGTCTTACTATTTAAATCACTTCCTATTATTTCATTTTTGTCTTTTAAAAGTTTAGATATTTTGTTTAAATCACTATCTATGTTTATATCTCCATCTAATAAATTGTTTTGTAAATTTAAACTCAGTTTTTTTATACCCTCATTTATGTTTTTTATATCCGATTTTACTATCTTTGTATTTCCTGATTCTATATCTGATATATCTTGTTTTAAATCTTTTAGCGTACTTACCGTTTTTTCATCTACATTACCATTGTAGATGTATGCTACTTCATCACCTTTTTTTATTTTATTACCTTCTTTAATACAGTATTTTACTTTTCCATCCATACTACTTTCCAATAAGTATTCATCTCTAATTACTAGTCCCTTTTTCTTGAAACTTTCTCGAACAACTTGATTTTCTAAAACCAAAGTATCTGCATTTTTTTTAATTATACCACTAAGTATATTTGATAATATATATATGCATATAAATATTAAAATCAACTTAGTATAATTAAATTTTAATTTTTTCAATATATATCCCCCTAAAAATAAATATAATACTATATTTATTTCTTCAATATAAATACAACTCCTCTTACTATTTTCAAAAACTTAAAAGGTGCATACCTAGATATGCACCTTTTTTAAGTTTATAAAATAATAGTTATTATATTTGAACAACCATCATTTATTATTTTTTGTAAAGTTTTTTGTATCTTAATTCTTACATCATCTGGCATCATATACAATTTACTTTGCAATTGATCTTTTACCAAATCATGTAATGATTTTCCAAACATATTGTATTCCCATATTTCATTTGGATTTTCTTCAAAACCTTTTAGTAAACTTTCTAACATCTCTTTACCTTGTTGCTCTGTTCCTACACCAGGAGAAATTTCTGTAGATATATCAGCTTTGATCATATGAATAGACCCAGCTTTTGCTCTTAATCTCACCCCATATTGTTTACCTTGTTTAACTATTTCAGGTACATCTAAAGTAAGTTCATCTATAGTAGGTGCTACTAATCCATACCCTTTCTCTCTTACATCAGTTAACGCTTGTTCTACCTTTTCATATTCTGTGTTAACTTTTGACAATCGAGTTACTAGGTTTAATAGTTCATATTCACCATCTATTTTAAATCCACTCTTCTCTTCTAAAACATTATAGAATAAGTCCTTTTTAGTTCCTAAATTTATACTTACTATACCTTCACCTAATTCTACATTGTCAACTTGAGTTTCATCTAAGAAATCTAAACTTTCAAATCCATCTATTATAGAATTCACATCTCTTATAACTCCAACCTCATTTATACTGTCTTTTATAGCACATATTATGTTATTTTTTATCCAATGATTTTTTTCTAATCCTTCTATCCATTTAGGGAAGTTTATATTTATTTCATTTATAGGGAAATCATATAATACATTTTCCATAACTTCTTCCACATCCTCTTCATCCATAGCCAAAACATTTAATGGTATTACAGGCTTATCATATTTTTCTTCTAGTTCTCTTTTTAATTCTAGAGTTGACTCAGCATATGGATCTAATGTGTTTAATACTATTACAAATGGTTTTTTAAGTTCTTTTAACTCATTTATTACTCTCTCTTCAGGTATAGAATATGATTTTCTATCTATTTCAGTAATACTTCCATCTGTAGTCATAACTATTCCTATTGTAGAATGGTCCCTTATAACTTTTTTTGTACCTATTTCAGCTGCTTTTTCAAAAGTCATAGCTTCATTAGACCATGGCGTAGATACTAATCTTTGTTTACCATCCTCTTCATGACCTAAAACTCCATCAACTATGTACCCAACGCAATCAACCATTCTAACTTTCATTGAAACATTTTCTCTAATCTTTATTTCTACACCATCAGCTGGAACAAATTTTGGTTCAACAGTCATAATTGTTTTTCCTGAACCACTTTGAGGTATTTCATCTTGTGTTCTTTCTCTTTTAAATTCATTTTCTATATTAGGTAAAACTAATAGTTCCATGAATTTTCTTATAAATGTAGATTTACCTGTTCTAACAGGTCCAACTACACCTACATATATATCCCCTTGAGTTCTTCTTGCTATGTCCTCATATATATTATTCATCTATAACCCTCCTGCATACAAATTCTTAATAAAGTATATTTTAATCTTCAGGTTAATATTACAAAAATAAAAAAAAACTAGATTTAATAATCTAGTTTTCTTTTACTACCTCTTCAACTTCATGTGTTTTGTTTCTCATCATTAACTCATCTACGACTTCATCTGGATTCGATCCATTGTGAAGAACTGAGTAAATAGCATTAGTTATAGGCATTTCTATGTTTAATTTTTTTGATACATCATAAGCAACTTCCGTTGCAGTTATTCCTTCTACTACCATTTTAACTTCTTTTAAAGTTTCTTCTAAACTTTTTCCTTGTCCTATAAGTATTCCAGCTCTTCTATTTCTACTATGCATGCTCGTACATGTAACAATTAGATCTCCTATTCCTGACAATCCAGAGAAAGTAGGTGATTCAGCTCCCATAGCAATCCCTAATCTACTTATTTCACGTATTCCTCTTGTCATAAGAGCTGCCTTGGCATTATCTCCATATCCTAATCCATCACATATACCTGCTCCAAATGCGATGATATTTTTCAATGCTCCACCTAATTCAACTCCAACAACATCCGGGTTTGTATATACTCTAAATTTAGGGCTCATAAACGTATCTTGGACTTTTTCCGCAGTACTTAATTTCTCAGATGCTACAACTACAGTTGTCGGTATATCTCTTGAAACTTCTTCTGCATGTGATGGTCCAGAAAGAACAACATATTCACATTCTGGTATTTCTTGTTCGCATACTTCAGAAAGTCTTAGTCCAGTTCCTTTCTCTAAACCTTTTGCAACATCAATTAATATTTGATTGCTTTTTACAAATGGCTTAATCTGCTTACAAATACTTCTTATAGCTTGAGAAGGTACCGCTAAAACTATCATTGAGCTATCTGTTACTGATTCCTCTATATTCGTTGTAACTTTAATATTTGTTGGTATGTTTACTCCTGGAAGATAATCTCTATTTTCTCTAGTTTCATTAATTAAACTACATTGGTCTTCATTTAAAGTCCACATAGAGACATCATAGCCTTTTTTCGCTACTACTAATGCTAATGCTGTTCCCCAACTTCCAGCTCCTAATACACAAATTTTTTCCATACAAACACCACCTAAATATACTTAAAGTATTATTTTTTTTCTCCTATTTTTCTTTCTGTTCCATTTAATAATCGTTTAATATTTTCTCTATGTTTAAAAATTACTGATGCTGATAAAAACAAAGTAACTACTAGTCCTTTATCATTTCCTATAAAAAACATTATTATAGGAGATGTACATATACTAAGTACTGACCCTAAAGAAACATATTTTGTCACGTATACAATTAGTATGAAAAATGCGAAACAACTTAAAGCTATCACAGGGTTTACAGCTATCATGGCTCCTAAAGAAGTAGCTACTCCTTTTCCACCCCTAAACCCTAGGTATATAGGCCAGTTATGACCTATTACAACAAATACAACTGCTATGTATGATGCTGTAGCTACATCTGTGTGGGCTATAGTGGCTATTACCTTTGCTATTAATACAGCTATTACACCTTTTAACAAATCTCCTACAAATGTCAGTATTCCAGCTTTTTTTCCTAATGTCCTAAGAACATTTGTAGATCCTGCATTTCCTGAACCTTGGGTTCTTATATCCACACCCATCATTCTTTTTGCTATTATATATGATGTCGATATACTTCCTATAAAGTACGATACTAAAATAATAATTAGGTAATTAATCATTTCTTCCCCCCTAATACCTATCTTCTTTTTTCTCTATAGTCAAACCATACAGGTGTACCTTCAAATCCAAAGTTTTCTCTTATCTTATTTTCAAGATATCTTTGATATGAGAAGTGAGTAAGTTGCTTATCATTTATAAATAATGTAAATTTAGGTGGTTGTGTTCCAGTTTGAGATCCATAGTATATCTTAAGTCTCTTACCTTTATCTGAAGGTGGTTGATTAAGAAGTACAGCTTCACCTATTACATCATTTAATGTTGATGTTGGAACTCTCTTAGCATGTTCTTCAGCTATATAAGTTACTGTTTCTAATATTTTGTTCATTCTTTGATTTGTTTTCGCAGATACAAATACTATAGGAGCATATGCCATGAACGGGAATTTTTCTCTTATAGTTTTTGTATATATGCTCATTGTTTTATCATTTTTTTCTATTAAGTCCCATTTATTTATTACAAATAAACAAGCCTTACCTTCATCATGTGCAATACCTGCTACTTTTGTATCTTGTTCTGTTACACCTTGTTCTGCATCTATTACAATAAGAACTACATCCGCTCTATCTACTGCACTCATGGCTCTTATTACACTGTATTTTTCTACATTTTCATATATTTTACTTTTTCTTCTAAGTCCTGCTGTGTCTATTAAAAGGAATTTATTATCTCCTTTTTCTAAATAAGTATCTATAGCATCTCTAGTTGTTCCAGCTATAGGACTTACTATAACTCTATCTTCTCCTAACATATTGTTTAATATAGAAGATTTTCCTGCATTAGGCTTACCTGTTATAGCAACTCTTATTATATCTTCGTCATACTCTGTATCTAATCCTTCTGGGAAGTTAGCTACAACTTCATCAAGTAAGTCTCCAAGTCCCATACTATTTGCACTAGATATTGCAAATGGAACCCCTAATCCTAACTCATAAAAATCATATACATTGTCAAATTGAGTTTGACTATCTATTTTGTTTACTACTAATATTACAGGTGTCTTAGTTTTTCTAAGCATTTGTGCTACTTCTTTATCTGCTGCTGTAAGACCTGCTTTACCATCAACAACAAACATTATAACGTGAGCCATATCCATAGCAAGCATAGCTTGATTTCTCATTTGAGATAATATTATATCATCACTATTTGGTTCTATCCCTCCAGTATCTACAAGTGTAAAATATTTGTTTAACCATTCTACCTCTGTAAATATTCTATCTCTTGTTACTCCTGGAGTATCTTCAACTATTGATATTCTTTTTCCTGCTAACTTATTAAATAAAGTTGATTTACCAACATTAGGTCTTCCAACTACTGCAACTACCGGTCTATTATCGTTCATAATAACCTCCCTCTCTATTTCAAAATCTTATCAACAAAGTCTTTACCTTCATTTAAGCAAGGTACAACTTCAATATTCATAGTATTTTGTAATTCTTCTAGTGTAATATTGTCTAAAAATATTTCTTCATCTGCTTTTAACATACTTCTTGGTATATATAAAGTTTGTCCTAAATCCTTGTCCTTTAACTGGTTTATTATATCTGTCGCTGTTATAAGCCCCGATACAGTTATAGTTTCTCCGAAGAAGTTATTTACTATCTTGTAAACCTCTATCTCTACTCCTGGGCATTTATTCATTATGCAACTCGCCATATTTTTTATAAATTCATATGCAGAGTGTCCCGTAGCTATAGAAATTTTCTTTTTAGAATTTATTTTTTCATCCGAAATAGTTTGTAGATAGTCATGAATTTCTCTTTCTAACTTACTTATCATACCTACTCCATTTTCGAATTGTATAAAGCCTTCATAATCGTCATACTCTAATAATTTTTTATTTGCCATTATATAAAACTCATCTGATAGGAATATAAATCTTGTTCCTAGTTCATTTAGATATTTTTCTTGTAATTCATGAACTAACTCTATAGTTTCTCCAGCAGTTTGTTCATTAAATATCTCTAAGTTTGGTAGATGGTCTCTGTGTTTAGTTATTCCTACCGGAACTGCTGCTGCACTATTTACATATGGATATAGCTTTGTTAAATCAGATACAGTTCTTTCTAATTCTGCTTTATCATTGTATCCTGGACATAAAACAATCTGACAATTCATTTGTATCTGAGCATCAGCCAATCTTTGCATTATTTCATAAAGCCTTCCAGCAAACTTATTTTTAATCATTTTTTGTCTAAGTTCTGGATTTGTAGTGTGAACAGATATATTAATAGGACTTATTCTATATCTAATTATATTATCTATATCTTCTTCACTCATATTTGTTAAAGTTACAAAGTTTCCTTGTAAAAATGACAATCTTGAGTCATCATCTTTAAAATAAAGTGTTTCTCTCATACCTTTTGGCAATTGATCTATAAAGCAAAATACACATTTATTTCTACAACTTTTAGCTTTATCTATTATAGGATTTGTAAATTCAATTCCTAAATCTTCATCATAATCTTTTTCTATTTCATACACATATATTTCATTGTTTTTCTTTTTTATTTCTACTTCTAAGTACTCATCACTTAGCAAGAATCTATATTCTATTATATCATGTATCGGTTGATCATTTATAGAAATTAACAAGTCTCCAACTTCTATTCCTAGTTCCCAAGCGATGCTATCTTTGTATACTTTACTGATTATATTATTTGTATTTTTCACATTGACTTCCATAAATTTCACCACTTTTCCTTTATAAGTACATCACATTATATTACCACGTTTTCTTTAAAATAGTCAATAAAAAGGTACCTTTAAAGGTACCTTTAATGCTTCACTACTATTAGAGTTCCATGATATACATCATGAACCATACCTCCCATAGTTTTAGATATTATTAAGCCTCTTTCTTGAAGTTCTTTTTCATCTTCTGCATAAAAAACAGGAATATTAGCCGATTTCATTTCTTTATTTGTAGTAATTATAGCTAATGTTACGTCAGTTATACCTACATTCATGTTCTACACTCCTTTTTGTTGTTTTATATTAAACCTCTTCAATGCCCAATTATTTCCTCTAGAGCTCTCAATTATAGGTGTACTTTTAACTGCTGCTATAAGCTGATTTATATCTTTCTCAATAGGTATATACGGCATTACTAAACTTTCATTTTTAGGATTTCTTCTCAAAAGCGGAACAAAGTCTGGTTCATCTGGAGTTCTCATTATTCCTAGTCTTGAGTAAGCTATATTAGCTATTGTCTGTCTTTGTCCTGGACTTAATATGATGCCACTATTTATGTAATTTCCATCTTTAGGTATTATTTCTACTGCTAGTCCATAATCTAAATATCGTTGTTTTGAAGAATCCAATCCTATATTGGAAATTACAACATCATTTACTTTTAAAAGCGGTCCGTCAAATGATATTTTTGCCGGAATAACCTCTGCTATAGCTCCTATACTTTCTCTTACAAACAGCTTTTTAAATATCAATGCCAATGCAAGCCCTGCTGCTGCCCCTAAGAAGATACTCCCTCCTTCTCCTACATAAAGCTCCGTCTTAGATAAATGGTACACCGCTGACGTCGTTAAAGCTGTAAGAATACAAGTATAACTTCTAACCTCATATGTTAGGGCAATTTCTTCAATAAACCCAGATCCACGTTTTACTAATAAAGCATCTTCCATATCTGTCAAAGACTTTCTCTTGCTATGTCTAACTTGTCTAAATTGACTAGCTGCAAGTGATAAAAATGTAATTGACGTATATGATTTTTGTATTAAAGCAGGAACTAGCATTGCTCCTAAAGCTGATCCTATAATAGCTAAAACAAGTTGTGATACTAACATATTTGGTTCTGTCGGGTATTGTTTTCGGTCTGTCTTTAAAGTTATAACCCTTGAAATAATCCCTATAACTATACCAATTATAAATATACTTTTCATTTACTCACCCCTTAATTTTGCTTGTTCTTATTTTTCTTTCTATATGCATTATTATTTCCTTTTGAACTATCTAATATAGGTGCACTTTTTATAGCTTCTACTGTTAAATCCACATCTCTAACTAATGGAATATATCCAAAGTTAACTGAATTATCTTTGGGATTTGTTCTGGCTATAGGTATAAATTCTGGCTCATCAACATCTCTATCTATTCCCATATGTAAATATACGTTATGTAGCATAGCTTGTTGTTGAGCTGGATCTCCTATTATCCCAGCAGATACCATATCTTTTGGAATAACTTTAAGCCCTATACCCTTTTCTAAATATTTTTGTTTTGATGTTTCTAGACCTATATTTGTTAAAACAACCCCACCTACTTTTAGCAATGCTCCGTCAAATTCTATAGGTACAACTTCTACATCTACAATATCCTCTAAACTCTTATTTGCTAGTATTTTTTTAAATATATATCCAACTACTCCAGTTGCCACAATTGATGATATAGTACAAATAATAAAGTTGACTTTGAATGTATTAAATACTGTTATAAATGCTATAGATGCTGCTAGTGATGAAAAAATACTAAGATAATTTCTAACCTCATAGTTTTTAGACACATCGTGAATATAAGTCATTCCTTTTCTAATTAATTCATTATCATCTATATTAGACAATGTTATTTCCTCTTCACTTGCTACTTCTTGAAACTGCTGGATCCCCACGGCTAAAAATGTAAGAGCTGCAAACTCTTTATCTAATAAAGCTGGGAATGCTACAGCTCCTAATGCTGATGCAATAAACGATAAAATAAGTTGTTCTATATAATCTTGAGGCTGAGTTGGTTGTTGTTTATTTACTATTCTTAAAACTATAAGTCTTGATAAAACTCCAAGTACTAAAGCTACCCCAAATGCACGCCTAAATAATGTAGCATCATCCATTTATTTCCCTCCTTTTATTTTTCACTATATTTATTGTGTGCAAAAATAAAAAAAAATTTCCTTAATTAAGGAAATTTTTTTTTGGTATTATAACTGTAAATTCAGTTCCTATATTTAATTCACTTTTTACACATATAGTTCCATTTAAAGATTTAACTATATGTTTTACTATAGCTAGCCCTAGCCCTGTACCACCTACATCTCTACTCCTAGCCTTATCAACTCTATAAAATCTCTCAAATACCCTGTCTTTATCTTCTTTAGATATTCCAATTCCATTATCTGAAACTTTTATAAATACCTCTTCATTACTTTCATATACACTGGTTTCTACAAAACCTCCATCAGGAGTATATTTTATAGCATTGTCTATTAAGTTTAAAAATATTTGTTTAATATAATCTCTATTAGAGTTTATAAAAATTTTCTCATCATCAAATTTATATTTTAATTCAATATTTTTTATCTTGGCAGAGTTAATCGTTAACTCATAAACTTCTTTAAATACATTTAGTACCTCTACATTTTCAGATGTTATAGTGTCTTTGTTTTCTATAAATGAAAGTAATAATATATCGTCTATAAGCCTTTTTAGTCTATCCGATTCTGTTTCAATTATTCCTAAGAATCTATCTCTCATATTTTTATCTATATTTTCATTTATTCTTAATGTTTCTACAAATCCACTTATAGATGTAAGAGGTGTCTTTAATTCATGAGTTACATTAGCAACAAAGTCACTTCTCATATTTTCTAACTTAACTCTTTCAGTTATGTTTTCTATGTTTATTATAGAACCAATGATAACATTATTGCTACTTTGAAGGTATATAGGGTCTAGCTTTATATTATATACTATGTCTTCATCATTGGTAATTTCTTTCATTTCAGTTTTCTTCGATCCTATAAATTTAGCAATTTCATTTAATATTTTATAGTCTTTTATAACGTGATGTATATTCTTACCTTCTATTATCTCAATTCCATCACTTTTTATTATTTTTTTTGCTTCTTCATTTATCAATAAAACATTTCCATTTATATCAATAGCTAAAATACCATGTGATATACTTTTTACAATAGATTTTAATTGTAAATTTTTATATTGAACTTCTTGAATCGTAATATCTATTGTATCAATCATATCATTAAAATTATCAACTAGTTGACCTAATTCACCTTTTGCTGATATGTTTATTTTTGCATGGAATTCTTTGTTGCTTATTTTTTTTGAAACAGCTATAAATTCTTGTAAGTAATTTCTTAAATTTATAGCATATCTTATTGAAATTATAGAAACTATAATTGATATTAAAACAATTAAAAAGTATATGCTTATATTATCCATGTTAAAACGCCCCTTAATCTATTTTATATCCTATTCCTCTAATAGTTTCTATATATTTTTCTTCTTCACTAGTTCCTTCTATTTTTTTTCTTAAATATCTTATATGAACATCTACAGTTCTAGTTTCTCCATAATATTCATATCCCCATATTTTATCTAATAAGTAGTTTCTTGATAAAACCTTTCCTTTGTTTTCTAGTAAAAGTCTTAAAAGTTCAAATTCTTTAAGTGTTAAATCTATCTTTTCAGTTCCTTTAATTACTTCATGCTTTTGTAAGTCTACTTTTAAATTTCCTATACTTAACACTGTTTTATCACTATTGTCATTATTTACATTATATCTTCTTAAAACAGAGTTACTTCTAGCTAATAACTCTTTTACACTAAATGGCTTTGTTATGTAATCATCAGCACCTGAATCTAAGCCTTCTACCTTGTCGTTTTCAATATTTTTAGCTGTTAGCATTATCACAGGTATATTTTTTAAATCTTTATCACTTCTAATTTTCTTTAAAAGGTCTATTCCACTTATATTTGGAAGCATCCAATCCAATAATATTAAGTCTGGCATTATCTCTTTAGCTTTTATAAATCCGTCAAATCCATCGTATGAGTAATGAACCTCATAATCCATAGTTTCTAAGTTAAATTTTAAAAGCTCTACAATATGCTTTTCATCATCTATAACTAACACTTTAGTTTTCATCTTAAGTTAGCCCCTCTCTACTTTACTTCAAGTATCATACCTAGCCTTTTTGTTGTTTGATTGTGTTTTCTATAGGAATGAAACTTGTCACTGTTACAACTAGTGCATATGTTTAAATTAACTATATTCTCTTTTTTTACACCACAACTTGTCAATATCAATTCATTTACTTTCCATAAATCTAGATAGTACTTGCTTTCTTTAATTATATAAAATTTTTCATCTCTATTTGTAATAATTGTGTTAAATTTTTCAATTAAATCTTTAGATACCTCATAACAACAAGGTCCAATTGAAGGTCCTAATACACAAACCAAATCTTCAGGGTTTGTTCCATACAGCTTTTCCATATTTTCAATAGATTTCTGAGTTATTTTTGAATATGTACCTCTCCATCCTGCATGACAAAGTGCTACAGCTTCCTTCTTAGGATCCACAATAGCCACAGGAACACAATCTGCAACAAAAACTAATAGTGGAGTTTTTTTCAAATTTGTAACTAAAGCATCTCCTTCTTTTATTTTCCCTATATCTTCTTTTTTTATTATGTTTACTATATCCGAGTGAGTTTGTTTATTATTTGTTAAGTTATCGAAATTCATATTTAACTCTTTACAAAGATTTTCTTTGTCAGACTTCGATGCCATATCAATATTTATATTGGAAAATGCTAAGTTTACAAAATCACACTTTTTATCAAATTCTTCAAATCTTATATAGTTTTTCATACTCAATCACCTTTTTTCTGTTAGTATATTTTTCAGCTCTTTAACAAATGTATTTATATCTTTAAATTGTCTATATACTGATGCAAATCTTACATACGCTACTTCATCTACATCTTTTAATTTATCCATTACCATCTCACCTATCTTTTTGCTTTCTATTTCTGATAAGTAAGCCTTGTTTATTTCATTTTCTATGTAATGTATTATTTCTTCAACTTGCTCTATTGAAACAGGCCTTTTTTCAGAAGACTTCAATATACCATTTTTTATTTTATTTCTATCAAAATATTCTCTACTATTATCTTTTTTTATAACCATAATAGGAGTTAATTCTATTTTTTCGTATGTAGTAAATCTCTTTTTACAAGATTCACACTCTCTTCGTCTTCTTATAGATTGACCATCTGTATGTCTTGAGTCTATTACCTTTGATTCTTTATAATTGCAGTAAGGACATAACAAAGCCTATCCCTCCTTTTTTCTTATGTCTTTTATATATTAAATTCATCTAAACTATGATCTTGACCTTGGTTTACTATAATTGTATCACATCCTATTTTTATTATATCATTCCAAAAAACAACTTGCCCATCATAATTTCTTGAAAAAAAGTTCATACCTCCATCACCTTCAATTGTGAATGATAAAATTTTACCTTCATTCGTATCCATCTCTATATCTGTAATAAATCCCATTCTTTTACCATTTTTAACATTTATTACTTCTTTATCCATTATATCAGAAATTCTAATCATATTATAATCTACCTCCTCTTAAAAATAAATATGTACAAGAATAAAAAAAAATGACCATACTGGCCATTTTAAATTATTTTTTTAATTCTATCATACTTATAAATTTTTCAACTAATTCTGGATCAAACTGACTTCCTGAACATCTTCTAAGTTCTTTTATAGCTTCTTCATGACCTTTTCTATTATTGTAAGGTCTATGAGATGTCATTGCATCAAAACTATCTGCTATAGATATTATTCTAGCTAAATATGGGATTTCCTTGCCTTTTAAATTGTCTGGATACCCTCTTCCATCGTATCTTTCATGGTGATGTTTTATAGCTGGTAATAATTCTTCAAATGCTTTTACATGCTTTATTAAGTCCACGCCCAATTCTGGATGTTTTTTTAACATATCATACTCTAAATCAGTTAGACTTCCTTTTTTATTTAATACTTCTTCTGGAATTTCAATTTTACCTATATCATGAAGATAAGCTGCTAGTTTTAAACGCAGTTTATCTTTTTCGTTGAGATTTAAATAGTTTGAAAACCAGCCTAGGTATATAACTACTCTTTCTGTATGTCCATATGTATATCTGTCTTTTTTATTTATCATGTTTATAAGTCTTTTTAATGAATTGGCTGTTTCTTCGTCTATATATATATGGTCTGAAATTTCTTCTAAAACACTATAATATACCTCTACCCTATTTTTATTAAGTGACTTAGCCCTATAAAGAGCATCATCTGCCGTATTTATAAACTGATGCTTATTACTTGCCCTTAGCGGATATGATGAAACTCCTATAGATATAGTCATGTTTTTATTTGGTTGATTTTCTTGACCATAAAAATATGTATTTTCTATATTTATTCTAATTCTCTCTCCAACTATTATAGCATCTTCTTCCACAGTATTTGGAAGAATTACAGCAAATTCTTCGCCTCCATATCTTGCTACAATATCATGTTCTCTTACACTTTCTTTTAAAATTTGACCTACATCTTTTAAAACAATATCCCCTGCCTGATGCCCATTTATATCATTATAATTTTTAAAATAATCAATATCCATAAACAACATCGAAATTGATGTATTTTCACTATCAGCACACTCCATTAGTGTTTCTAATGATTCTTGAAAATATCTATGATTATATAAACCCGTAAGTTCATCTACATTAGCTAGATTTTGAAGTTCTTTACTATGCTCTTTTTCTATATTAACGTACATTCCTAGTATCCATGACGTTACAAAAAAAGCACTTACTATAACTATGTCAATTTGAAAATAATTTGTTATTAATTCTTTAGCTGGTTCTTGAAGATGAGCTCCAAATTGTATTGATAATACATCCACTCCGCAAACTAATATAGAACAAATTATAGAAACAATCATAGCATAGTTTCTTCCAAATTGTATTGCTGCTATTATAATTATAAAAATATATAGAAATTTATAAGGACTCTCTTCTTTACCTGTTGACATTATTATAACTGTACATATTAGCATTAATAAAATTGTTTCTATATTGTCTCTAGATTTTGCTGGATTATCTATAAATTTATATTGTCTCTTTGATAACCATATAAAGTAAACTATTAAAAGTATTATTATAGCAACTATGTATATGTAAAATAACATATAATTATAACTTTCTATTGTTGTATAAGAACTTATCATAGCTACCATTCCTAAAAGCATGTATATAACTTTTATTATTGCTAATATTTCAAATACTTTTTTATTCCTTATATTTTCAAACTCATTCATTCTTTTCTCCTAAATTTCCTTTTTAATTAATAAACCATAAGGATATATCCTTATGGTTTATTTAAAATTACTCTTCTCTTAAAGATTTTGGCATTTCTGGTTCAAAGAATACCATCACACACATTGTAGATGCAGAATTTCCTAAATTCATTGCAAAATCTGAGAATAAATTTGCTAAAAAGTTCATAGCTAATCCCCCTTAAATATTTTTTATTTAAGAAAACAATCTAATTTTAATATGATTGTTTCTCCTAGCTTAGTTATTGCTATTGTCTGTAATATAATCCCTAATTCTATACAATATACAAACATAGCTATGTCATAATTTGAAATTTTAGTTAATCTAACTATTAAAAGTAATATTATAATTGCAATAAAAACGTTAAGTCTATTAAATAATTTTTTTCTAAGTCTATTTCTGGTTTCTTCCTTCTTTAAAGGCTTATTTTTTGTTCCAACTGGAGCCTTTTTATAAAAAATATAATAACATGATACAATACTTACTATACTGAAAGCATATATAAAATTGTACCCACAATATTTATTAAAAAAAACATAAATATAAGTAAAAATTAATGTTGTTATAATACCTATTATCAAACATCTATTAGGAGATGTTGCATGAACTCCCCCTGAAAACTTTTTCAAACTAGATGCAACAATAGAAATTAATAAAACTTCTATCGTTTTTCCTATTATTATTCCTACTAAAATTGTAGCTATGTAAGCCAATATAGTGTGTATCCAAATAAATAACCCATAATTCATAACTTGTATTTCTTCATTACTCTTATTTGCCTTTTCACCTATTTTATTTGAAATAGTATATGAAACCTTTTCTATAATAGCCATAAGTTTACCCCTATATATTTTCGCTTATTTTTTTAGTTATTAAATTTAATCCAATAATTAATAAAATAAATATTAGTAATGATGGAAGTGATAATATCGCGCTGTTAATACTCGTGTTATTTGTCAATGTTTGTGTAGGTATTTTTAATATTTTATCTGCAATCGTCATATAAATTCCTTCACTAATTGCTATGCATATGTATATCTTTGATACATTTATTATAGTGGGGATAATCTGTTGATTTTCAAACTTATAAAAAATCATTCCTATCACAAACATACTTAAAATAGTATGTATTCCAAAACTTATAGGTAACATCCTAATACATGTTAATATTACTAAAAAAATCAAAGAATTTTTAATAATATTTTTAAAATTAATATTTAAGTTAAATAAAATGTATCCAGATAAAATTAAAAAAATGCTTTCTGGAAAACTTCTAATTATTACATATGATAATGATGAATTTAACATTCAATTCTCCCTCTTCACTAATATTATCCACTACGAATTATACCATATTTTACATTTTTTTACAATTAATATGCAATTATGAGTACATCAAAAAAATATGCAAAAGTAGTACTACTTTTGCATATTTTTTATATATATTTTCTCATGTTTTTTAAAGCATTTTTCTCTATCCTAGAAACTTGCGCTTGAGAAATACCAATCTCATCAGCTACTTCAATCTGAGTTCTCCCTTTATAAAATCTTAAATCTAAAACCAATCGTTCTCTTCCATTTAATTTTTTTATAGCTTCTTTAAGAGCTATTTCTTGTAACCAATTTTCATCCGTATCTTTTTTATCTTGAACTTGGTCCATTACAAATATAGCATCTCCATTGTCCTGATATACCGGATCAAATAATGATATAGGATCTTGAATAGCATCTAAAGCCATTACTACATCTTCAACATCTAGCTCAAGCTCTTTAGCTATCTCCGAAACAGTTGGTTCCTTAGAATTAGACCTTACTAGCCTCTCTCTCACTTGAAGAGCTTTATATGCAATGTCTTTTAAGGACCTACTCACCCTTATAGGATTATTATCTCTTAGATACCTCCTTATCTCTCCTATAATCATAGGGACTGCATAAGTTGAAAATCTTACATTTTGGCTTAAGTCAAAATTATCAATTGCCTTTATAAGTCCTATACAACCTATTTGAAATAAATCGTCAATATTTTCCCCTCTGTTATTAAACTTTTGAATTACACTCAGAACCAATCTTAGATTTCCTCTTACAAATTCTTGTCTAGCTGCTTCATCTCCATTTTTAATTTTTACAAGGAGTTCTGTCATTTGATTATTTTTAAGAACTGGTAACTCAGAGGTATTTACTCCACAGATTTCAACTTTATTTATTTGCATTACAACTCAGTCCTCTCTTAAAAAGTATTTCTTATACAATTATTTACATCTAGTATATTTTTATACTGTTTAAGAGCAATTATTTATTCTCTAAACAAATTTTTTCATCTCTTTTTTTAGTCTAGATATTATCTTTTTCTCCAACCTAGATATGTACGATTGTGATATACCTAGCATCGTAGCAACTTCCTTTTGCGTTCTTTCATTTCCTTTGCTAGCTAGACCAAATCTTAACTCCATAATTTGTTTTTCCCTATCTGAAAGTCTATCAAGAGCCATAACTAAAAGATCTTTATCTATCTCCTCTTCTATTAACTTATATATTTCATCATTTTCTGTTCCTAATATATCAGATAATAAAAGTTCATTCCCATCTAAGTCAACATTAAGAGGTTCATCAAATGATACCTCGGTTTTCTTTTTATTATTTTTTCTTAAATACATAAGAATTTCATTTTCTATACATCTAGATGCATAAGTAGCTAGTTTTATATTTTTATTTAACTTAAATGTATTCACAGCTTTTATTAAACCTATTGTCCCTATTGATATAAGATCTTCCACATCAATCCCTGTATTTTCAAATTTCCTAGATATATATACTACCAATCTTAAATTTCTTTCAATTAAGATAGATTTTATACTTTCATCATGTTCTAAGTTTTTTAAAAGTTCTTGCTCTTCCTCAGTAGAAAGTGGTGGAGGCAATATATTTACGCCTCCTAAGTAATATAAACCTTTTGGATTTAAAAGACCTATTCTTTTTAAGATTTTATAAAAATAACCTATACACTTTGACTTTAATTTTATAAAATTTTTCATAAAACTATCCCCCTTAAATTTTATATACTCATTAATAGTTGTGGATTTAATATGGCGTTATAACCATCTTCATTAAAATTGGAAAGCCCTAATATTACATTAGGTATTTTTTGTCCATCAACTTTTATGTAATCTGATTTTATGCCTATTACCAAGTTGCTGTCATTTATTTGTTTTACGGGTATCATTCTAATCCTATAAGATATATTTTTATCAACTTTATCTATAACATTATCAATTGAACTTATATTTATATTTTTAAGATCTAGTTTTTGGAATTCTTCAGGTAATATTCCATATAATTTATTAGCACTTATAATAACAACTTCACTTTTACTTATCGGATCTTTCAATAAGTTCCCTGTATCTATTAAAGCCTTAAGTTCCACCTCTTTTTCATCTATGCATACAGTCATATCCTTTTTCATACTTGCTATATGCTTTAATTCTTTTATGTCATTATAAATATATTTAAGAACTACTCCACTTATATATGTAATTAAGATTATAAAAGATATAGTTAAATGTGTGAGGCCTGTACAATATATAATAAAAAACGAACTTCCGGCAATAAAAATATTAACAAAATAAAATATAGTCAAAGTCCTTAAATATCCCTTTAAGGATTTATTATTAAATGCTATTTTCGTTACAATTAAAATTAATAATACTTTCATAGGAATTGAAAAAAATAAATTAAAATTATCAAATAAATACAAAATTGAATATATCATTCCAATTGTAGCACCTGTCCATTTTTTCTTCATAGAACTATTATTTTTTGAAATTATAGCAGTGCAACTTATTATTATATAATTTACTAATAAGTTTTCAATTGCATAATATTCTACGTACACCTCCATCCCCCCCTTGAAACATTTACCTATATTATAGTTTAGGTTTAATGAGTTTTATGTCATAATTGATAGTCGAACCAAATTTAATTTATTCTTAAATAAAACAAAAAAACGCAAAAAAAAAGAAGATAATACTATCTTCTTCTTCTTAGGAATGTTGGAATCTCCATATCATCACTTTCTATGTATGTTGAACTTGTATTTTGTTTAACAACAGTTTCTTCTTCTTGTTTTTGTTCTGGCATTACTGGTCTTTGAGGCTCTCGTGCCGGATTATGATTTAAACTGTTTTGTTGAAAGTTTTGATGTTGTCCTTGGTTCATTGCGTTGTTTCTATTTATTAAATCTAAATCCATATCTTGTCCATCTTCAAATCCTGTAGCTATAACAGTTATAACAAGATCATCTTTTAAATCTTCTTTTATTGTAGCTCCAAATATTATATTAGCTTCAGAATCACAAGATTCTTGAACTAATGTAGAAGCTTCATTTATTTCAAATAGTCCTAAGTTTGCTCCACCTGTTATATTAAGTAAAACACCCTTAGCTCCTTTTATAGACGTTTCTAGTAATGGTGATTGTATAGCTTGTCTTGCTGCTTCTATAGCTCTATTTTCGCCTTGAGCTCTTCCCATACCCATATGTGCTAGGCCTTTTTCCTTCATTATAGATTGAACGTCAGCAAAGTCTAGGTTTATTAAACCTGGTGCTGCAATTAAGTCTGATATAGATTCTATACCTTGTTTTAATACATCATCTGCTATTGAAAATGCTTCTAACATAGATGTATTCTTTTGAACTATTTGTAACAATCTATCATTAGGTATAGTTATTAGAGTATCAACTTTTGTCTTTAACTCTTTTATACCTTGTTCTGCATTTTTCATTCTTACTTTACCTTCAAAAGCAAAAGGTTTTGTTACTACTCCTACTGTAAGTATACCCATTTCTTTTGCTAATTGAGCAACTACAGGTGCAGCTCCTGTTCCTGTTCCTCCGCCCATTCCTGCAGTTACAAATACCATATCCGCACCTTCAAGAACTTTGAGTATTTCATCCTTACTTTCTTCTGCAGACTTTTTCCCAACTTCTGGGTTTGCTCCTGCTCCTAAACCTCTAGTAAGTTTCTCTCCAACTTGAATTTTATGCTCAGCTTTAGATGTATATAAAGCTTGTTTATCAGTATTTACAGCTATAAATTCAACACCTTTTAATTGTGCTTCAACCATTCTGTTGACAGCGTTGTTACCACCGCCACCTACGCCTATTACTTTGATTTTTGCAAAGTTATCCATTTCTACGTCAAAGTTTAGCATCTACAAACCTCCTTATTTAATATTCAAAGTAAATCTATGTATTAATTATATCATTTTATATTAGCATTTTGTTAATATTTAACTAACTTATTCCACAAAAAAGTTCATTTTCCTCTTTTTTTATTGCATAAATTAGATACAATCTGTCTTCTTATAATTGATAAATTATTAAATAACCTTGTCCCAAATACCAATATATCTACATAATACATAGGAACTCCTATTATATATCCTATGTAAGTAAATTTTTTAAAGCCTAATTTAATTTTTAATTTACTTATATCCAGAGTACTCTATTGTATAATGTCATTTAAATATAATACCCAGTTATTATAATAAGCGAACTACCATTAATTACCTATATTATAAATATTCACCTTCTATATTTTACTTTGAAATACCTCCATTATTCAAGTTTTTTATTCATGTTTTTTACAAGAATTTGTAAATATACATAAATTTCGTTATCAATTTGTAAAATTTAATAAACAAAAATTAATTTTCAAAACAATTTGTTGCTTATATTTTAGTAAATATAAGCATTTTGAAATTATAATAAAGTTTAGCATCATGGAGAGTATATAGCTTGTTCTTTGGAAGTCAAATCTATATTACCACCTTTTTTATTATTAGATTTTAAATCAACTAGTATAGCCTTTAATCGATTGATATTATACTCTATATCTTCATCTATTTTCAAAACAATATTTGTGTTATCATCTGTTTTCATGTACATTTTATTTTTATTTATTTTTATACTTTCAATTTTCCTTGACATATTGTTATTTTTCAATGTATCTATAGCTAAAATTATGTCATTTGATTTATCTGAATTGATTTTAATCTTTGTGTTTAATTTTTTATTTTTTATTTCAATACCACTTACTAAGGGTATATTCTTGTTCTTTATATCTTTTTTCTCTGATAAAACCAATCCATTTTCACCTATATAAATATAACTTGCTCCTTCTTTTATTATTGCATATTCACTATTTTCTTTAATTGTTATTACTAACTTATCGGGAAACTTCCTACTAACTTTAACATATTTTATGTATGGGTTTACCAATAATTTTTTTTCTACATCATTTAAATTATATTTAAAAATATTTTTGCCAGTTTCAATATCTCCTATTTTAATTATGTCGCTTTTAGTTATTTTACTATTTCCATCCACATCGATTTGTTTAAGTTCAAAAATACTACTACTTATACATATATAAATAAATAATATAACTAGCAAAATAAAAGCATATATAGCAAATTTACCTCTCTTATTTAACTTGCATTTATTTTTTTTCATAATAACCCACCTTTAGTATTTTATATATTATAAAATACTACATAACGATAGCTTATCCTTTGTTATTTGATTATTTAATATTTTTAAATTATAAAAAAAGAAATCGTAATAGTACATAAAACTAATTCGATTTCTTTTTTTATACTAAATTTTTTTTATATTTGCGCCTAGACTTTTCAATGTTTTTTCAATATGCTCATAACCTCGTTCTACATGGCTAATATTAGTAACTTCAGTTATTCCTTCTGCAGCTAGACCTGCCAATATCAAGGCTGCCCCTCCTCTTAAATCCGAAGCTTCCACTTTAGCCCCAACAAGTTTATTTACACCCTTTACCATGCAGATATTTTCAGTTATTTTTATTATGTTTGCTCCCATTTTAGAAAGTTCTCCGCAATGCATAAATCGATTTTCAAATATTGATTCATGGAAAATACTAGTGCCTTCACTTAAACATAATAAAGTCATAAGCTGAGATTGCATATCAGTAGGAAATCCAGGATGAGGCGATGTTTTTATTATATCTATAGGTGCAATTTTACTTGGAGCTTTAAGTTCTAATCCAGCTCCTTTATATTCAATATTACATCCCAATTCTTCTAATCTACTAACTATAGGATCCATATGACTCTTTATAACTCTATCAACTTGTAAATACCCTCCAGTTATAGCACTAGCAATCATATAAGTCCCTATTGCAATTCTATCAGGAATTATTGTATGTTCGACAGAATGTAATTTATCTACACCCTCAATTTGAATACAACTAGTTCCTGCTCCACTTACTTTTGCTCCCATTAAATTCAAAAAATTTTGCAAGTCTTCTATCTCAGGTTCTCTTGCAGCATTATTTATTATTGTTATTCCCTTTGCTTTTACGGCTGCCAACATCGCATTTTCTGTAGCACCTACACTTGGAAATGTCAGATTTATAGTATTTCCTACCAAATACTCTCTATTACAATATATATATCCTCTGTCTTCAGTTATTTTTACACCTAGTTTATCCAAAGCATATAAATGAAGATCTATCGGTCTAGAACCTATAGAACATCCTCCTGGATAGCTTATACTTATATTGTTAAATCTTCCTATCATTGCCCCCATTACTATAATGGATGATCTTAATTTTTTCATATATTCTTCTTTAACACTATTTACATTAACATTTTTACTATCTATATATAAAGTATACTCATTGTATTCAACTTTACATCCTATGCTTTTCAATATATCAATCATTACATGTACATCTGATATATCAGGAATGTTTTTTATTATATTTTCAGATTCATTTAGTATAGACGCAGCCATTATAGGCAATACAGAGTTTTTTGCTCCTCTTATATCCAGCCTACCTTCTACTTTGTTGCCTCCACTAATTATATACTTTGACAAAAGTATCCCCCCTAGTAGCAAGTATTTTTAGCCTAAAATATAACTTCTTATATTTTTAATACTATGTACTAGAGGGGAAATATGTTACTTTTTATTTTTTATACCGATTGTCTTAACTTCTTTTACTTCATTTTCACTTATTTTTTCATCTTTACTTTCAACTTTAGCCTCTTTTTTCGGCTTTTTATTGTTTCTATTATAAACTTCCATAACTTCTTTATATATTATGTCTATCGCTTCTGGTTTTCCTATTTCTTTACTTGCATTTGACATGTCTATTAAAAGATCTCTGTCTCCCAATAATTTAAATACTGTATCATTTAAAGTTTCAGCTGTAAGATTTTTTTCTAAAATAGCTATTCCAGCACCTTTGCTTTCTATACTTTTCGCATTGTATTCCTGATGATTTTCTGCTGTATAGGCTTTAGGTATTATTATAGATGGTTTACCAAGAGCTGTTATCTCAGCTAAAGATATAGCCCCTGCACTTCCTATAACTATATCACAAGCTGCTAATGCACTTGCCATATCTTCTAAATATGGTACTACCTTTTGATATGGTTTTAACTGTAAGTCACTTATATCACTCATAAAACCATCATAGAAGTTCTTACCTGTAGCATATATAAACGCTACGTCTTCATTAACAAGATTTCTTATTACTACCTTCATAGAATCATTAATTTTTCTTGACCCTCCACTACCTCCGTAGCATAAAACCATTTTTTTATCTTCTTGTATTCCTAACTTTCTTCTCGAATTACTCTTTTTAGATATAAGTATTTCTTTTCTAACTGGATTTCCTGTAAGTACTAATTTATTTCTAGTTTCTTCAGGGAATCTAACATGAGAATCCTCAAAACTAGTTAAAACTTTAGTTACCATTTTAGCTAAAATTTTATTAGTAACTCCAGGGAAAGAATTTTGCTCATGAATTATAGCTGGAACTTTACCCATAGATGCATTGAATAATACAGGTCCACTAACATATCCTCCAGTTCCTATAACAACATCTGGCTTAAATTTCTTAACAATTCTTCTTGACTGTTCTAATCCTTTAAATAATTTAAATACTCTTTTAACATTATCAAAATCTATTTTTCTTTTAAATCCTTGTACTGTAACAGTTCTTAGTTCATATCCATATTTAGGAACAATTTCAGACTCTATACCTTTTTCAGTTCCTACAAATACTATTTCAGCATCTGGATTTTCTTCTTTTATTTTATTTGCTATAGCGATGGCAGGATATACATGTCCTCCCGTTCCTCCACCAGATAATAAAACTTTCATTAACTTTCATCTCCTGTCTAATTCATTTTTACATGTTTAGAGACGTTAAGTACAATCCCTACTGCTGCCATAAATATTATAAGCGAGGTTCCACCATAACTTATAAATGGTAAGGCGACTCCTGTAACAGGCATTGATGATGTTGCAACAGCTATATTTAAAGCTGCTTGAATACCTATTTGCCCACCTATACCTACAACAAGCATACATGAAAATACATCAGGACATTTTATTGCAATTCTTATACATCTATATACTAAAAATACAAATAACATTATTACTATTGCACACCCTACAAGGCCAAGTTCTTCTCCTATGATGGCAAATATAAAATCATTTTGCGGTTCTGGTATGTAAAAATACTTTTGTCTACTTTTTCCAAGGCCAAGTCCAAACAAACCACCTGATCCAAGTGCATATAACCCTTGTATAACTTGGTATCCTGCTCCTAGAGGATCTTTAAATGGATCTATAAATGAAGTGACACGTGCAAGTCTATACGGAGCTGCTAATACCATTACTGCAAATAATCCAACCCCTGCTCCAAACATAGCATAAACAATTTTCATATCCATACCTGCTACAAATATCATTACAAAAGTAACTAATATTACTGTTCCTGCAGTAGATAAATTTGGTTGTAATATTATTAGAGCAAAGAAAATACTAGGTATTATAAGAAGTGGTATAACTCCTTTGGTTAAAGATTTTATTTTATCGTACTTTAATTCTATTAATTTAGCAGTGATTATTATTGTTGCAAATTTAGCTAACTCTGCTGGTTGTATTGTTAACCCTCCAAAACCTAACCATCTTTGAGCTCCATTTAATGAAGTTCCAAGAGGTGAAAGGACTAATAGAAGTAGTATAACTACTACTATTCCTAATATTTTTGCATTTTTGTACCAAAATCTGTATTCTATCCTAGATGTAAAAATCATAGCAATAAATCCTATGGTTGCATAAATTACATTTCTCTTTAAAAAATAATAGGAATCATCTAGTTTAAATGTAGATTGTATAAAACTAGCACTAAAAACCATTATGATCCCTATAAATACTAATAACATTGTTGTATAAAATACCACATTGTCAAAATCAGTTTTTATCCCCCTACTAACACGTTTCTTTACTATCTCTTTAGGCATTAATTAGACCTACCTCCATTCCCGGTTATATATCTATAATTTATATATATTCTCTTTGAAGTCTAATCCTCTTGCCTCGAAGTTTGGATACATATCCCAACTTGCACAAGCTGGTGATAATAAAACTACATCCCCTGATTCAGCTATTTCATAAGCTTTCTTTACTGCAGCTTCCATATCTTCAACTTTTGATATATTATCAATTCCATGTTCTTTTGCAGTTGTTGCTATTTTATCTGCAGTCTGTCCTAATAGGACTAGAGCCTTTACATTTTTAGTTGCATATTTAATCATTTCAGTAAAGTCACTTTGCTTTTCATATCCTCCAGCTATTAAAACTATAGGTTTTTCATATGAAGTTATAGCTTTTATAGTCGAATCTGGGTTTGTTCCTTTAGAGTCATTTACAAACATAATACCATCTTTATTTGTAACAAACTCTAATCTATGCTCTACACCTTTAAATGTTCTTAATGTGTCTATTATAACGTCAGTATCGATATTTAATACGTATGCCATTAAAATAGCCGACATAGCATTTTCTAAATTGTGGTTTCCTGGTAAGCTCAATTCAGATTTATTCATAAGAACTAATTCTTTACCATCTACCTTTATAACTATATTGTTATTTTTATCTAGATATGCACCTTGCTTTACTTCTTCTTTTATTGAGAAGTATAAAACATTTCCATTGCTGTTTTTACCTAAATCTCTAACAATAGAATCATCATAGTTTAATATAGTAAAATCCGTCTTGTCTTGATTCTTAAACACTCTAGCTTTAGCATTTATATAGTTTTCCATAGTATGGTGTCTATTTAAATGATCTTCTGTAATATTTATTATAGTACTTACTTTAGGTTTAAAGTCTTCTATACTTTCTAATTGGAAACTACTTAACTCTGTTACAAGATATGAATTTTCATTAGTTAAATCAACAGTGTCTATAACTGGATTACCTATATTTCCAACTATATATGTATCTTTATTTGCTTTTTTAAACATCTTTCCGACTAAGCTAGTAGTCGTAGTTTTTCCATTTGTTCCTGTTATTCCTATGAATGTAGGGTTTTTAGATAATTTATATGCTAATTCAACTTCTCCTATTATTTTAATGCCTTCACATTTTATTTTTTCTATGAAAGGCAAGTCTAAAGGAACTCCAGGAGATACTATAGTTAAATCTATGTTTTCTATGTTTTCAAGGTGTTTACCTAAAACATATTCTATATTATCTAAATTATCTATTTCTTCTATTATTCCTTCTAATTTTTCCTTAGGTTTTATATCATTTACTATGATATTTGCACCTAATTTATTTAATTTTTTTATAGTTGATACGCCAGTTTTTGCTAGTCCTACAAGTAAGACATTTTTATTTTTTAAATCCATTGCTCTAACCCCCGTAAATTAGAATACTGCTATTATACCTATCCAAGCTAATACTATAGATGTTATCCAGAATACAAATATAACTTTTGTTTCAGGCCATCCACATTGCTCAAAGTGATGATGTATAGGTGCCATTTTGAATATTCTTTTCTTTCTTAGTTTATAAGAACCTACTTGAAGTATAACAGATATAGCTTCTGCGAAATAAATACCTCCAACTATAGGTATTATAAGGACGTTATTTGTAAGTACTGCAAATGAAATAACAGCCCCTCCTAATGCCATAGATCCTGTATCCCCCATAAACACTCTTGCAGGATATGAGTTGAATCCTAAGAATCCTATACATGCACCTACTGTAGCTGCTGCTAGTATAGCTACATCTGTATATCCATAATTAGCTGCAAGTAACATAAAGAACCCAGATACTATAACAGTTATTCCTGATGCTAATCCATCTAATCCATCTGTTAAGTTTACTGCATTTACAGTTCCAAGTATTACAAATACCATAACAGGTACATATAAAGGCCCTAAATTAATCGTAAAGCTTGTAAATGGTATTAATAATTGAGCAGCACTTGGTGAATTAGTATATTGATAATATGCTAAAAGTGTTGCTAAAGCAATTTGTAGTAAAATCTTTTGATATGCTTTTAATCCTAATGATCTTTTAAATTTAATCTTTAAAAAGTCATCTACAAATCCTACAAATCCAAATCCTGTTATACATAAAAGCCCCATTGTCATATCTGAGCTTACTTTTGTTCTTGTAAGAACTGTAACTAGTATTGCTACTATCATCATTATACCACCCATTGTAGGTGTTCCATTTTTTTGTAAATGTGTCTGTGGTCCATCATCTCTTACAGTTTGACCGAACTTAAACTTAGTTAACATAGGTATAAAAATCGGTCCTAGTATAATCACTATTAGAAATGAAATCATCGCTGTATACGTAAGTTGTGTTATTCCTAACATAATATAACTCCTCTCCCTTGCTGGCTATTTCTTAATTATTGTCTACCTGCTTAAATATTGTACTATATTTTCTAATTGCATACCTCTAGACGCCTTAACTAAAACTACGTCATCCTTATTTATTATATCACTTAATTTCTCGATTGCTATTTCTTTATTGTCAAAATGGTACACATTAGAACTATTTAAAGCTAGTTTAATTGCTTCATCACTTATAAACTTTGAGCTTTCTCCTATTGTTATTAAAACATCTGCATTTTCTTTTGCATATCCTCCTACAAGTCTATGACCATACTCTGAATGTTCTCCCATCTCAAACATATCTCCAAGTATTGCTACTCTTCTTTTTTCATATCTTCCTAATATATCTAATGCAGCTTTCATAGAATCTGGGCTTGCATTATATGCATCATTTATTATTGTTAAATCATCTTTTTTAATAATATCCAATCTCATCTTACTTGCTTTAAAGTTTTTAAGACCTTCTTTTATATCTTTTAAATCCATTTCTAAGCTTAATCCTACAAGTATAGCTGCCATTGCATTATATATATTGTGTTTTCCAACTGTAGGTATATATATTTCTTCTTTATTATTATCTATCATACATGTAAATCTTAGTTCTTCTTCTCCTATAGAGTACTCTGTACAATATATATCATTATTGTGGTCAAATCCAAAAGTTTTTAAATCATAATTTAATTCATCTTTGCATATTTTTTTTAGATATTCATCGTCTCCATTTACTATTAGAGTGTTAGATTCGTCAAAGTTTGAAGTGATTTCTAGCTTAGCTTTTAATATGCCTTCTTGAGATCCTAAATTTTCTATATGAGATAATCCTATATTTGATATTACTCCTATCTTAGGATTAACCATATTTGCTAAATACTCTATTTCGTTAAAATGAGACATTCCCATTTCTATTATTGCACAATCATGACTAGAGTTTAAATTGAACAATGTAAGAGGAACCCCTATATGATTATTGAAATTACCTTCATTTTTTAGGGTATTAAATTTTGTTGATATAGCTGCATATATCATGTCTTTTGTTGTAGTTTTTCCGACACTGCCTGTAACTCCAATATATGGTATTTGAAATTTGCATTTATAAAAATTCGCTATATCTCCAAGAGCCTTCGTTGTATCTTCTACTTCTATTAAATTTATATCCGAACTTTCAAATTTTATGCTATTACTTCTGTTTTTTATAAAAGTTTTACATCCATTTTCATATGCTGACTGCATAAACTTATGTCCGTCTAGGCTTTCACCTATTATAGCTATAAATACATCCGTAGATTTTGCTTTTCTACTATCGATAGCTATATTTTGTATTTCATCTGATTCATTACCTTTTACCAACGTACCTTTAGTTGCTGTAACTAGTTCTTTTATAGATAAAGATTCCATACTAAACCTCCTTAATTAAAGTAAATCTCTTTAAATATTATAAATCTTTTTATATTCATCATCTATACTTATAATATTTTAATATATAATTTTATAGAATACTAATTATTTTACACTTTTGTAAACCTTTAGAAATCCTAATAAAGAGCAATGTATATAAATTATATACATTGCTCTTTAAATTATTAACTCATTAATTATATACTATATATTAATATTTTTGAAGATGTTTATTCCTATATTGTCTTTTAATTATCTGTGTAAATTACTATTCCAGAATCTTGTGGTACCTCTGATCCTGCAGGAGGGAAAATTTCTTTAACCTTTGCACTTCCTTCAACCTCTGTGTCTGTGTCTTGTATCGGTTTTAATTTATTTTCTTCTAATACCTTTAAAGCATCTTCTATACTTAAGTCAACAATATTAGGTACCTTTACCTTAGGTTTTTCATATTCTTGCTTTTCTTCATCAGTATATTTAGGTTCAACTCCTAAATATTTTAGAGAATCATTCATGATTTCTTTTACTATAGGTCCGGCTGTTGTACTACCAAATGCACTAACACCAGTTGGTTCATCTACTATAGCTAATACTACTATTTGTGGATCATCACAAGGAGCTATCCCTACAAAAGAACATATATATTTACCTTGTGCATACTTACCATCTATAACCTTTTGTGCTGTTCCTGTTTTACCACCTATTTTAAATCCAGGTATATATGCAGCTTTACCAGATCCTTCACTTACAACAGATTCAGCTATTTCTAACATTTTTTTAGATGTATCTTCTGATATTACTTGTCTAACTACCTTTGGTTTTATATTTTCTGTTACGTTTCCTTGATTGTCAACTTTTGATTTAACTACTCTAGGTTCCATAAGTTTCCCATCATTTGCTATTGCACCTATTGCACTTATTAATTGCATAGGAGTAACAGATATAGATTGACCAAATGATATAGTTGCTAATTCTACAGGTCCTACATTTTTTTCATTATATAAAATACCTTTAGCTTCTCCAGGTAAATCTATATTAGTTTTATCCATGAATCCAAATCCTTCTATATAATCATACATCTTAGACACACCTAATCTTTGCCCTAACTCAACAAAAACTGGGTTACAAGAATTTTGAACTGCCTGTTTAAATTCTTGAGCGCCATGCGGTCTATAATGTCTCCAACATTTCAATTTTCTTCCTCCTACAGTAACACTACCTGTACATACAAATTTTTCTCCATCTTTTATAACACCCTCTTCTACAGATGCGGATGATGTTATAAGTTTGAAAGTAGATCCCGGTTCATACGTATCACTAACTGCAGGGTTTCTCCACATTGAGAAATATCCTTTTATTTTGTCTTTATCACTATATTTTTCAAGCTCTTCTTCGTAGTATGGATATATAGGAGTTCTTGAATCATTTGGATCATAATCAGGTTTTGATGCCATAGATAAAATATCACCAGTTTTTGGATCTAAAGCTATTGCCGTAACTCTTTTAGCATTATTTATTTCATAAGCTTTTTGAACTGCTTTTTCAGTATAATGTTGAATTACTTCATCTATACTAAGAACTAATCCATTTCCTTGCACTGGCTCATAATATTTTTCCATACCATGAGGAATTTCTCTTCCTGATGCATCAGTACTAACAATAAGTCTTCCTGGTTTTCCTTTCAAGTGTTTATCATATTGCATTTCTATCCCAGCAATTCCTGTTGCATCGTCTGATGTATGTCCGATTACGTATGGAGCAAAATTTCCATATGGATAATATCTTTGATTATCCTCAGCTACCCATATCCCTGGTAATTTAGAGTCTCTTATTTTCTCTGCTGTTTTATCGTCTATCCATCTTTTTACTTTTACCAAAGCCATGTTTTTCTTTTTCAACAATTTTAAAACATCCTCATAGTCTTCACCTATCATTTCAGATATTACCTTAGCTGACTTTTCTTTGTCTTTAACTTCAACTGGTTTAGCCCAAACAGTATACTTAGTAACACTTACAGCAAGCTCTTTCATGTTTCTATCATATATAGTACCTCTTTTAGGTTCTATAGGTATATCTCTTGTTTGCTGATCTAAAGCTTTTTCTGTAAGCCAATCCCCTTTAATTATTTGTAAGTATCCAGTCCTAAATATAAGCATCGTAAAAACAAAGCATGCTAGTATTAAAACAACTACTAACCTTTTTTTACTCAATCTCTTTATTTTACTCAAGCAAATCCCCCCTAATTAGGTACTTCTATGTACTTCATCTGACTTTCTTTAGGGTAGTCCATCCCTAATTTTTCATTAGCTTTTTTTTCTATATCTCTACTTCTAGTTAATAAATCTACATCTACTTGTAAATTTTCTTTTTCTATAGTTTTATTATGTAATTCAGACTCTAAATCCCCGATTTTGTATTTTAATTTTGCAACTTCGCTATATCCATACATGCACGCAAAAATTATACAACAAACACTTGCTACAGACCCTAACTTTATAACCCACTTTGTAATTTTTTTTATCATTCTTCTTTTATAGATATTCTTTTTATTTGCTCTATATTCATTTATATCTTTTATTTTATTTTTTCTTTTCATATATATCTCCTTACTTTTTATAAATAAATAGATATATATTATATTTAACTTTCTATATACACCTTCCTTTTTAGTCTTAATACAAAATTAAAACAATAAAAAACAAAAAAGTCTAAGCTTTCGCTTAGACTTCTATATTCTTTCAGCAACCCTTAATTTTGCACTTCTAGATCTTGGGTTTTCTTCGATTTCTTTGTCTGTTGGTAATATTGGTTTTCTAGTTATAACTTTTACTAAAGCCTCTTTATCACACTGACATATAGGAATATGTGGTGGACATATACAATCTGTTGCTAGATCTCTAAATGCATTTTTTACAATTCTATCCTCTAAAGAGTGGAAAGTTATTATACATATTCTTCCGCCCTCATTCATAATAGAAGCTGCATCATCTATCATCTCAGTTATAACTCCTAATTCATCGTTTACTTCTATTCTTATAGCCTGGAAAGTTCTTTTAGCTGGATGTGGCCCATCTATTCTAGCTTTCTTAGGTATAGCTTTTTTTATAATTTCAACTAGTTCACCTGTAGTTTCTATGTTCTTTTCTTTACGTCCTTCTACTATGAACTTAGCTATACGTTTAGCCCAATTATCTTCTCCATAATCTTTTATTATTTTTGATAATTCCGCTTCACTATATGTGTTTACAACATCATAAGCTGAAAAACTGCATCTTATATCCATTCTCATATCTAAAGGTGCGTCTTGCATATATGAAAATCCTCTATCCGCCTCATCTAATTGATGTGATGAAACACCTAAATCAGCTAGAACACCATCAACTTTATATACACCTATTTTTTCTAATTCATTTTTTAAATTTTGAAAATTACTATGCACAAATTTTACTCTGTCGCTATATTCACTTAATCTTTCTTTTGCTGTATTTATAGCGTTTATATCTTGGTCAAATCCTATAAAAAGTCCATCCTTAGAAAGTCTTTTTACTATTTCTTTGGAGTGGCCTGCACCACCCATTGTACAATCAACATATACTCCATCTGGTTTTATGTTTAAATTATCAATACACTCATCTAAAAGTACCGATACGTGATGAAATTCCATATTTTATCGCTCCTTAGTATCATCTATTTCTTTTTTATTTTTCTTTGATAAATATAGGTGGACTATTATTCCCCCTATTACGCCTGCTAAGCTTATAACTTGAGCCATTCTAAGCGGTCCTATCATAAGGCTATCAGTTCTAAGCCCTTCGATAAAAAATCTGCCTAAAGAATATAGTATAGCATATAAAACTATAATTTGACCCTCATAAGATTTCTTTTTTCTAAATATACATAGGAATATAAATATACCAAAATCCCATATAGATTCATATAGAAAAGTTGGATGTACTTTTACTCCATCTACCATTATTCCCCATGGTAAATTAGTTGGCCCTCCATGAGCTTCTTTATTTATAAAATTGCCCCATCTTCCTATAGCTTGAGCTAAAGGCATTCCAAGTATAACAGTATCTGCTAATTTTAGAAAATCAATCTTCTTATATCTAGAAAATATATATCCTGCTAATATTCCACCTATTAAAGCTCCATGTATTGCCATTCCACCACCTCTAAAATTGAATATTTGAGATGGGTTATTAGAATAATATTCCCAATTAAATATTACGTAATACAATCTGGCACTTATTAGTCCTACCGGAATTGCAATAATTGCTAAATCTAATATATCATCTTCTTTGATTCCAACTCTTTTAGCCTCTTTCAATGCTATTAATGTACCTAAAATCATACCTGTTGCCATAAGTATTCCATACCACATTACATCTATTCCAAATATAGTAAATGCAATTCTATCCATAAACTAATCCCTACCTTTTAAATAGTCTTTTAAATAAATTTTTCTTTTCTATGTATTTTGTTGGTTCTAAAATGCATATATCTTTATTTTCTAAAATACATTTTTGATTTTCTTCAAATATATTTTTTGCATTTTCTTCTCCATATTGCTTACTTATGTAATCATATACTTCTTTAATTAGTGGTCTTCTCTTTGTACTACTATGTGCATCTGTCGCTATAAAGTGAACCATATCATTTTCTAGTAAAATTTTACTAGTCTTCTCTGCCTCTTTACCATTTTTCCCTATTATACTAGCTCCATTCAATTGAATTAAAGCTCCCTCATTTATACAATCATATATAATATTTGGACTTTCTTGTACTTTAGGATATCTTTCTACATGCGCTAGTATAGGTATGTATTTTTTTAACTTTAATTCATACACTATATCTGCTAAATTATTAGGAAAATTATTAGGCGAAAACTCAACTAATATATATTTACTATTATTTAAGCTATGAAACTCTAATTTTTCAAAATCACATAATAAATCATCTGTAAAATAAAGCTCATTTCCTAAAAGAACTTCTATATCTATATTTTCATCTTTTAATTTCTTGTTAAAGCTTTTCAATATTGTTTTTAACTCTTCTCCACTTTTATATTTAAAATCTGGATGATAGTGGGATGTATTAATTATCTTTTTAATTCCTTCATTTTGTGCTATTTTTGCCATTTCTATAGATTCTTCTAAGCTTTTTGACCCATCATCTACTTGCGGCAATATATGACAATGTATATCTATCATTTAGCTCTCCCTCCTTTTATAAACTAAATGATACCATATTACCTATAAACCATCAATTTTCTTTAACTATTTCACTTTAAAACAAAGCTTTTTTTGAGCTTAAAACATATAAAAGTGATATAACTAATTCTCATAGATTGTCCATAATTCTTTCATAGGTGTGCTTTGATTAAACGTAAAAAATTCACTTCTCTCATGTCGCCAACGACTTCGTCCGTTGCGTAAAAAAAGTGCTATAATTAGCACTTTTTAAATTTACTTAGGTTCTACTATTGAGATTACACAATACTCTTCTTTTAAATGATTTTTTAATCTTTCTTCTACTTCTTTAAACTCTACTTCCTTAATAACATCTAAATAATCTAATAAGTTTATATCTTTAAACTTATATGCTATAAAATTATTAGCTATAAAGTTTACTGAATCAAAGTATTTTATAAACTGACCCATTTTTTTCTTTTTTATTCTATTGAAATCTTCTTCGCATAGTCCTTCTTTTTGATACTTAGTTATATACTTTAATATAACATCTTTTACTTTCATAGGACTTTCAGATTCTCCTCCTACTAAAGTAAATGCATAATCAACTTGAGATGTAAATCCACATCCAAAATTATCATTTATCAGTCCACTCATATATAATTCATCAAATACTTCGCTACCTCTTTTAAAAATCATATCTAACAGAATTTCTGTAACAACTTCTTTACGAAGCAGTTCTCTCCCCTTAATTCCTACGTTATCATCTTTAAATCCTATGTTAAACATAGGCATTGATATAGGGAAATTTGCAACTATTTCTTTTTTATTTATTTCTTTAGATTCTTCAGGATAAAATCTTTTTATACTATGATCTAGTTTTTCTATATTACTGTGATTACTTTTTTTGATACTTTCCATAACTTTATCAACTTCGACATCTCCTACTACAAATAAAGCCATATTTCCCGGGTTATAAAATGTATTATAACATTTATAAAGTTCATCTTTTGTAATTTTATATATACTTTCCACAGTTCCTGCTATATCAACATTTACAGGATAATCCTTGTACATTGCTCTTAAGCAATTGAAATATACATTCCAGTCAGGATCATCATTATACATTTTTATCTCCTGCTCAATTATACCTTTTTCTTTCTCTACATTCTCATCTGTAAAATATGGAGTTTGTACATAATCTATAAGGTGCTCTAAGCTTTCATAAAAGTTGTCTGTACAAGAAAATAAATATGCAGTCATAGTGAAATTAGTATATGCATTTGCACTAGCTCCTAACTTAGAAAATTTATCAAACGCATTTCCACCATCTGGTTGCTCGAACATTTTATGTTCTAAAAAGTGTGCTATACCTTCATTTACTCTAAATTTTTCATTTTCATTTATAGGAATGAATTCTAACTCATTAGATCCATAATTAGTAGCTAACACTGCAAATTTTTTCATAAACCCTTTTTTAGGCATAAAATATACATCAAGTCCATTGTCTAATTTTTCATAATAAAGTTCTTCTTTTAATATATCGTTAACTATCTTTTCCATATACTCCTCCTAATTTCTTAAGAAATAAATAGTATCTAATTGTAATTTTTTAAACACACTAATAATTTCTTCTTTATTAACTTTTTCTACATAATTAATAATATCTTCTATACTTAAATTTGTTTTACTTATATCTTGAGAAAATTTAAAATCAGATAATCCACCTATACTATCTTTTAAAGATCTCATAGAACTTGTAAGTGATATTTTACTATTTTCAAGTTCTTCGTCACTTATATCTCCATTTATAATACTTTCTATTTGTTGTCTAACTAAATCTGTTGTTTTTTCATAATTTTGAGTTTCTATACCTGAAGATATGAATAGTATTCCTTTATATTTTTCTATAGATGAATATATATAGTAACATAAGCTTTCTTTTTCTCTTATATTTATAAACATTTTAGATTGTGGTCCTCCACCTAAAATATTGCATCCTACAACTAGAGGGTAATAATTTTTTGCATCTGCAAAATCTGTATTCGTTCTATATCCCATAACTAATTTACCCTGTGCTATGTCCATTTTATCAACTATATTTTTAACAGATTTAACATTCTTTTCATATTTTTCTCTAGGTATTTCTATGACTTTTTCTCTTTCAAATTTAAATTTATTTTTTATAATATCTATAACTTTTTCTTCATCAAATTCACCTTCTATAACAATATCTATAGGAGATGTTTTTAAAATATCTTTATAGTGATTGTATAGATCTTTACCATTTATTTTATCAATTTCTTCTATATATCCGTATTCACTTATACTAAACTTTTCATCTTTGCACATTTCTTCAAAACATCTTTCTAGTGCATATCTTCCTTTATCATTTATCTTAGCTTTTATTCTTTCAGCTAAATTTTGTTTTTCTAATTTAAGATATTCCTCTTTAAAACCACCATTCTCTGTTAGTGGATTATTTATTATTTCATTTAAAAATTCTATCGCATCTGTAAATATAGGTTCTTCTAGATATTGTTCATTAGTTGTTACTAATTTTATATTTAAAACCTGTCTTTCACCTCGCTTACTTACATCAGCTAAAATAGACGCACCATACAAATCTTCCAATTTATTAGATATATCTTTTAATGTTTTATATTTGTTACTTGCATTAGTTATCATATTTGGAATTAACGCATTTTTTGTAGTCTCGTTTTTGTCTAAAATTCTTTGTATGTATACGCTAACTAAATTTGTTTTAAATTTTTTAGACTGTATTAAAGTTAAATTTATATTCTCATCTAAATTTATTTTTTTTATATTCTCCATATAATCCTCCTATTTTTCTATTAACAATATTTGAGCATACATTTCATCAATAAGTATCTTTACTTTATCTTTTGGTTCTATATAATGAAATCTAACTTCAGAAGTATCTAATTCTTTTAAAATACTTTCAACTAAGTTTTTATTGTACATGTTATCAATTGTACATGTAGGAATAACTACATGCAATACATCAATTCCATATTCTAGAAGTTGCTCTCCTGATTTTATTATATCGTCTTTATTATTTTCTAAAAGTGGTAATTTTATTTGAATTTTTGTATTTTTCTCTTTTTCTATGTAATATTTTATTTTTTCTCTAAAAATAATATCTTGTTCTAAATTATTTTCATCTTCTAATCCTATTAAAAGAACACCTGAGTCTACATCTTCATTTTTTATATTTCCCAAAATCTCATTGGTATATGACTTTGCTAAATTGTTGGATTTATAAAAAACATCAGTAAGTTTAATATTCACTCCATATTTATTAAGATTCATACTATCTAACCTTTTGTTAAATATCTCAAAGTCTTTCCCCTCTGTTATAAACATCGGACATATTATTATATTTTTATATCCTAGTTCTACAACCTCTTGTACCATATTTTCAAAATATGGTTTAGCGTACATATATGCATCAGCAACTTTGTATTTAGATCCTAGTTTAGATCTTAGCCCAGATGAAATTTTATGTGCAGTGTCTTTAAATTCACTAGTGCCTAGATTTTCATAGTACCCTTTATACTTATGCAAGTTATATATACTAGATATGTATGCCTCGTATCCCTTATCAAAGTAAATTTCATTTGCACGTTCTCTAATATTATATTTTTTAGATTCTCCATCATATACAAGCATTACTAAAGTTTCATCTTGAATATCTCCATGTTCTATAGATTTAACTGTTATATCATCCTTTATAAAAACTACAATTGATAAATTTATTATTAAAAACGAAACTATAAAACCTGCAAATAATTTTTTATAATCTTTTTCATAATATATAAAATATGTATATACAGACACTGTCGCAGCTATAATAAATATATTCTCCATATACCCATCAAATATAATGCTCAATCCAAATAAAATACCTAAACAAATTGGCATAACCATTGAATCAACTCCATTAAAAGTATAGTTTGCATGACTAATATATATGATGTATAATTAGAATGTATGTCTAAATTAAAATAAATATAAGACTTAAGAAGAGAGGAAGATACAATATGAAATTAGGTATAGTTGGTTTACCAAACGTAGGTAAAAGTACACTATTTAATGCGATAACTCAAGCAGGTGCTGAATCTGCTAACTACCCTTTCTGTACAATAGAGCCAAACGTAGGTGTTGTGGCTGTGCCGGACGAAAGACTAGAAAAATTAAAAGAACTATATGATTCTAAAAAAGTTGTGCCTACAGCTATAGAATTTTGTGATATAGCTGGTTTAGTTAGAGGTGCATCTAAAGGTGAAGGTCTTGGAAATAAATTCCTATCTCACATAAGAGAAGTTGATGCAATAGTACATGTTGTTAGATGCTTCGAAGATCCTAACGTTGTTCACGTTGATGGTTCAGTAGATCCTTTAAGAGATATAGAAACTATAAACTTAGAATTAATATTCTCTGATATAGAAATATTAGAAAGAAGAATTCAAAAGACTCAAAAAGCTGCTAAAGCAGATAAATCTTTAGCTTCAGAGCTTGAGTTCTTAAAAGAAATAATGGCTACTTTAGAAGATAGTAAATGTGTTAGAACTATGGAGTTTACTGAAGATCAACAAGCATTTGTTAACTCATTAAACTTACTTACTTCTAAACCAGTTATATATGCTACTAACGTAAGTGAAGATGATTTAGCTGATGAAGCTCAAAACAATGAATATGTAAATAGAGTTAGAGAATTCGCAGCAACTGAAGATGCTGAAGTTGTTGTTGTATGTGCTCAAATAGAAGCTGAAATAGCAGAACTTGACACTGATGAAGAAAAGAAAGAGTTCTTAGAAACATTAGGTCTTGAGCAATCTGGACTTGATAAACTTATAAAATCTTCATATGCTTTACTTGGACTTGTTTCTTATTTAACTGCTGGACCTCAAGAGGTTAGAGCTTGGACTATAAAAGTAGGAACTAAAGCTCCTCAAGCTGGTGGTAAGATACACTCTGATATAGAAAGAGGGTTCATAAGAGCGGAAACTATAGCATTTGATGATTTAGTTAATGTAGGAACAATGACAGCTGCTAAAGATAAAGGTTTAGTTAGACTTGAAGGTAAAGAATATATAGTTAAAGACGGAGATGTTATACTATTCAGATTTAACGTATAATATAGAAAAAGTATCGATATTTTTTATCGATACTTTTTTTAGTTAATAACACTAGAGGGAGTGAGAGTATATTTTACTACACAAGCTGAAAAAAAGCTTGAAATGTAGCTAAAGTATACTCTCACTCCCTCTTATACAAATTAACAGACTTACCCATCCTAATTAGGTATTTTGCATTATGTGATAAAGTTAAAGTTTAAAAATCAGATTAGCGAAGATTGAATATATAAGATTTAGCGACTTTTAAAGCATCTTTCCAGCTTTAGGAGCAAAACTTATATATTCACCTGAGCACCCCACTATTTTAAACTATTATTTATTTTGTAAAAACTCATTAGCTATTTCTTTATCATCAAAATGATGTTTAACTTTACCGATTACTTGGTAATTTTCATGCCCTTTACCTGCAATTAGTATTACATCGCCTTTTTGTGCCATTTCTATAGCTTCTTTTATAGCTTCTTTTCTATCTATAACAACTTTATAATTTTCTTTAGATTTATCTAATCCTTCTAATATATCATTTATTATAAGTTCTGGATCTTCTGTTCTTGGATTATCTGATGTTACTATACATATATCTGAAAGTTTTTGAGCAATATCTCCCATTAAAGGTCTTTTAGTTGTATCTCTATCTCCTCCGCATCCAAATACTGTTATTATCCTATTTTTAACAAACTCTCTAGCTGTTTTGATTACATTTTCTAATGCATCTGGAGTATGAGCATAATCTACTATAACACTTATTCCAGTTTCATTAGATATAGCTTCAAATCTTCCTGCTACTCCACCTGTATTTTTTAATCCATTTAGAACTATTTCTTTAGGGATTTCAAGTGCATAACATGTAGCTATAACCGCTAGAGTATTATAAACTGTGAATTTACCAGGAACCGGAACAAATATATCTTCTTCATAAGTTGGAGTTACAAGTTTATATGATACTCCTCTAGCTTCTATTTTTATGTCTTTAGCCATAAAATCAGCCTCGTGATCTATAGCATAAGTGTAGCATTTTGTATCTAAATTTTTTATATTTTCATATATAACTTTTCCGCCTTCATCATCTATATTTATAACATTAGCATTAGTTGTCATATAGAATAATTTCTCTTTAGCATTTCTATAATCTTCTAAATCCTTGTGGAAGTCTAAGTGATCTGGAGTTAAGTTAGTAAATACTCCAACCTTATACTTAGTTTGAGCCACTCTGTTCAATGCTAATGCATGCGATGAAACTTCCATAGCACAATACTTACATTCATTATTTATCATTTGATTGAAGTAATCTTGTAAATCTCTGCTTTCTGGAGTCGTTGAATTTGATTCAATTTCTTTGTCTCCATCAGATATTTTTATAGTTCCTATTAATCCTACTTTATTATCAGCTGATGTTAGTATTTCATTTAAAAATGTAGTTATACTAGTTTTTCCATTAGTTCCCGTAACTCCTATAACATCAAATCTTTGACTTGGATGATTGTAGAAATTATCTGCAACTTTAGCCATATCTTCTCTAGTGTTTTTAACTTTTATGAAAGTTACTCCATCTCTTTGGATATCTTCTTGAACTAAAAATGCCTTTGCACCTTTTTCTATAGCCATGTCTATAAATTTGTGTCCATCAACTGTAAATCCTTTAACGCATATAAATAGGTCATTCTCTCCTACTTTTCTAGAATCATATTGTATGTTATCTATTTCAATATCTAAACTTCCTTTAGTATCTAAAATATCTAAGCCTTTTATTACTTCTTTTAGTAACATAAATTTAACCTTCCTTCAATAAAAAATTCGCTATGCTTGAATACTTAACTTATTAATCAAGTTTAGCAGTTAGAATTTATAACTATATTATTATATAACAATATCATAAAAATAGAAATTGTCTAGTATGCTATTTTTATTGCAAAAAATGCAAAATAAAATAGAGAGGATAAAATCCTCTCTATTTATATACTAGATTAGTTTTGTTCAGCTAATCTCTTGTAACCTTCGTATCTATCTTTTGCATTTTCTTCTGCCATTTCAAATAATTCATCAGCTACATCTGGGAATTGTTTAGCTATAGCAGAATATCTTACTTGTTTCATTAAGAAGTCTCTGAAGCTTTCAGTTGGTTCTTTAGAGTCTAATGTGAATGGATTCTTACCTTCAGCTTTTAAAGTTGGGTTGAATCTGTATAAATGCCAGTATCCACACTTAACAGCTTGCTCTATGTTAGCTTGAGCTCTTCCCATACCTTCTTTTAATCCATGAGATATACATGGTGAGTAAGCTATTATTAATGATGGTCCATCATATTTTTCAGCTTCTACTACAGCTTTTATTAATTGATTCTTATCTGCACCCATACCAACTTGTGCTACATATACGTTTCCGTAAGACATAGCCATCATACCTAAATCTTTCTTTTTAGATCTCTTACCTGCTGCTGCGAATTTAGCCATTGCTGCAACTGGAGTTGACTTAGAAGCTTGACCTCCAGTATTAGAGTATATCTCTGTATCAAATACTAATACATTTACATTTTCACCAGAAGCAAGAACGTGATCTAATCCACCGTAACCGATGTCATAAGCCCATCCATCTCCTCCTAGTATCCATTGAGATCTCTTAGCTAAGTAATCTTTTCTAGATTCTATTTCAGCTACTAAAGCTTTTATTTCAGCATTTTCTATATTATGAGCATTTGCTAATACTGCAAGTACTTCTTCAGCTGCTTTAGCTGATGCTTCACTATCTTCTCTATTTTCTAACCAGTTAGTGAATGCTGTTCTTGCTGCATCACATATATCCATAGATATTAATTGTTCCATAGTCTCAACTAACTTAGCTCTCATTTGTTTAACACCTAAGAACATACCAAATCCGTACTCTGCATTATCCTCGAATAATGAGTTTGCCCAAGATGGACCTTTACCTTCATGGTTTACAGTGTATGGAGTTGATGGAGCTGATCCTCCCCATATAGAAGAACATCCAGTAGCATTAGCTATCATCATTCTATCTCCAAATAATTGAGTTACTAACTTAAGGTATGGAGTTTCTCCACATCCAGCACAAGCTCCTGAGAACTCCATAAGTGGTTGTCTAAATTGACTTCCTTTAACTGTTGTTGGAGCCATTATATCTCCTTTTGGAGCTACTTTCTTAGTATCAACTGCAAATGCCCAGTTTTCAACTTCAACTTCTTGAGTATCAAGAGGTTTCATAACTAAAGCTTTTTCTTTAGCTGGACATACGTCAGCACAGTTTCCACATCCAGTACAGTCCATTGGACTTACTTGCATTCTGTATTGTAATCCTTCAAATCCTTTACCTATAGCTTTCTTAGTATCGAATTTTTCTGGAGCATTTTTCATTTCTTCTTCATTAACTAATACTGGTCTTATACATGCATGAGGACATATGTAAGCACATTGGTTACATTGGATACAGTTATCAACTATCCACTCAGGAACGTTTACTGCTACCCCTCTCTTCTCATATGCAGCAAGTCCAGCTGGGAATGTACCATCTTCTATTCCATTGAATGTACTTACAGGTAAATTATCTCCTTCTTGTGCATTCATAGGTCTTACTATATTTTTTACGAAATCTGGTTCGTTAACTTCTTCTTTAACAGCATCCTTAGCATCTGCCCAGTTAGCTGGTATAGTAACTTTAACTAAAGCATTCATACCTGCATCAACAGCTTTGTAGTTCATGTTAACTATTTTTTCACCTTTTTTACCGTAAGCTTTCTTTATAGAATCTTTTAAGTATTCTACAGCATCAGCTTCTGGTATTATTTGAGCTAACTTGAAGAATGCAGATTGCATTATCATGTTTATTCTGTTTCCAAGTCCTATTTCTTGCCCTAATTTAGTACCGTTTACTGTATAGAATTGGATATCATTTTTAGCCATGTAATTTTTCATAGCTGCAGGTAAATGTTCGTTTAACTCATCTTCATTCCAGATAGTGTTAAGAACGAATATTCCACCTTTCTTTAATCCTTTTAATAGATCATATTGATATACATATGATTGATTATGACAAGCAATGTAATCAGCTTCATCTATTAAGTAAGTTGATCTTATAGGAGCATCTCCAAATCTTAAGTGAGACATTGTTATACCACCAGATTTTTTAGAGTCATATGCAAAGTAAGCTTGAGCATACTTTTCAGTGTTATCTCCTATTATTTTTATAGCTTGTTTGTTAGCTCCAACTGTACCATCAGATCCTAATCCCCAGAACTTACATCTTACAGTTCCTTTTTGAGCTATTTTTAATTCATCAGATAATTCTAAAGAAGTGTTAGTAACATCATCAACTATACCTAATGTAAATTGATCTTTAGGATTTTCTAATTTTAAGTTATCATAAACTGTTTTTATATGAGTAGGAACAGTATCTTTTGATCCTAATCCGTATCTTCCGCCTATTATCATAGGAGCATTTTCTTTTCCATAGTATACTGATTTAACATCTAAGTATAATGGCTCTCCAGTTGCTCCTGGCTCTTTAGTTCTATCTAATACACATATTCTTTCAACTGTTGATGGCATAGCATCTACAAAGTGTTGCATTGAGAATGGTCTGTATAAGTGAACTTTAACTAAACCGTACTTTTCTCCTTGTGCATTTAATACATCTATTGTTTCTTCTATAGCTTCTGTTACAGATCCCATAGCTACTATTACATATTTAGCATCTTCTGCTCCATAGTAATCAAATAGTCCATGTTTTCTTCCAGTTAACTCAGACATTTGGTTCATGTATTTGTCAACTATTCCAACTATATCATTGTAATATTTATTTGAAGCTTCTCTTGTTTGGAAGTATATATCAGGGTTTTGTGCTGTACCACGAGTTACAGGGTGATTTGGTGATAAAGCTCTGTTTCTGAACTCTTGAACAGCTTCCATATTTAATAATTTAGCATAATCTTCATTTTCTAATAATTCAACTTTTTGTATTTCGTGAGATGTTCTGAATCCATCAAAGAAATGTATAAATGGTAATCTACCTTCTATTGCAGCTAAATGTGCAACTGGTGCTATATCAGCAACCTCTTGAACTGATCCAGAAGCTAATAATACACATCCTGTTTGTCTAGCAGCCATAACGTCTTGGTGGTCACCGAATATTGATAAAGCTTGTGATGCTAAAGCACGAGCACTTACGTGGAATACTCCAGGTAATAACTCTCCTGCTACTTTATACATATTTGGTATCATAAGTAATAAACCTTGTGATGCAGTGAATGTTGATGTTAATGCTCCAGCTTGTAAAGAACCGTGGAATGCTCCTGCAGCTCCTGCTTCTGATTGCATTTCTACAACACTAACCTTTTGTCCAAATACGTTTTTTCTTCCTTGTGCAGCCCATTCGTCTACAACTTCTGCCATCGTAGATGATGGAGTTATTGGATATATTGCAGCTACATCTGTAAATGCATATGCAACGTGAGCAGCAGCAGTGTTACCATCTACTGTTTTCATAAATTTTGCCATAGTATGTATCCTCCTTGTATATTCCTCCCAAAATAGTCCTTTGTATTCTATATTGAGTAAATATTTTGAATAGTTTAAGATATTCTTAAGTAATAAATTCTACATTAACTTACAAATTCCTTCTATTCAATATATGTTTTTGTTTTTTGTATACTTTAAAAGTTCAATATTACATATATACCCTATTTTGTATACTTAAAACATTTTTCTGCATTTTTTTATTTTTTTTAATATCCTTGTGTTTCAGAATCTTCACCTTTAGCAATTGCAATTGATGCACTTGCTCCTATTCTAGAACATCCAGCCTCAATTACAGCTTTTGCATCTTTTTGATTTCTTACTCCACCTGAAGCTTTTACCCCTATATTAGGTCCAACAACATCTCTCATAAGTTTTATATCTTCAGGAGTAGATCCGCCTGTTCCAAAACCAGTTGATGTTTTTACATAATCAGCTCCAGCTTTAACTGATAATTCACAAGCTATTTTCTTTTCTTCATCATTTAAATAGCATGTTTCTATTATTACTTTCACTAATGCTCTTTTATTAGAAGCATCTACAACAGCTTTTATATCATTTAGTACATAATCGTACTTTTTATCTTTTAATGCTGCTATGTTTATAACCATATCAACTTCATCTGCACCTTTTTTAATAGCATCGTCTGTTTCAAAAGCTTTTACTTCTGATGTATTTGCCCCTAGAGGGAATCCTATAACAGTACATACCTTTACATTAGATCCTTCTAATTCTTTCTTTGCAAGTTCTACATTTGCTGGGTTTATACATACTGAAAAGAAATTATATTCTTTAGCTTCCTTACATAATTGTTTTACATCATTTTCTGTGGCAAAAGCCTTTAAAATAGTATGATCAATCATTTTTGCTATATTTTTATCCATAAATATGTCTCCTTTTTATTTTTATAATGTTCTTTTATTATAGCAAATATATACATTTTTTGTATATATCACTTACTTATTATAATTTACAGAGTATCATATTTTTATTAAAAAATTTTAAGGTATCAACGAATAGATAGCTTGCGAAATTCATGATATAATAGTACCAATTAAGTTTTTTTATAACAAGTAGGTACTTTTTTGTTTTATAGTACCCAAAAGTATACTATTATAATTCAAGGTGGTTATTATGAAAATTCAACTCGAGGTACAAGATCATTCTAAATGTCACATGAATGAACGATGTAATAAGTATGAAATGTGTCCTATAAACTTAGTTCATAAAATCATTTCGGGAAAATGGAAAATATTAATTCTTTGGTATTTAATGCCTAATCCTCTTAGATTTAGTGATTTAAGACGCAAACTTCCTGATGTAACTCAAAAAATGTTAACACAACAGTTGAGAAGTTTAGAGTCTCATAACTTAGTCTATAGAAAAGTATATCCTGTAGTTCCTCCGAAGGTAGAATATGGACTTACAGAATGTGGGGAGAAACTTATTCCTGTTTTAGAAAGCATGTATAGCTATGGAGTAGATTATCTTCAGGACAATAGTTTGGATAGCTTAAAATTAGATAAGTAGTTTTTGTGTGAATAGAGCCTTTATTGTATGTATAGGATTTGATTTAGTTTCTTATTTACATATATCTATAATTCAATCTTAAATAATTTCATATAACAAAAAAAGTATGTGAAAAATCACATACTTTTTTTATATATATTACTCAGCTATTAACTCTACCATATCTCCGTTTCTAACAGCTGCTGCATTTCCTTCTTCAACGTCAACATGCATTTCTAAAGCAAAATTAGCATTAGCTCTTACTAATACATTTTCGAAAACTATAGATCTAGGTCCGAAAGTTCTAACTTTTACTATTTGCTTGTCTTTTACTCCAAATTTAGCTGCGTCATCTAAGCTCATATGTATATGTCTTGATGCAACTATAACACCTTCTGTTAATTCTACTTCACCTGCTGGCCCAACTAATTTAACTCCTGGAGTTCCTTCTATATCTCCAGATTCCTTTATTGGAGCTTTAACTCCTAAAGTAAATCCGTCTGCTAAAGATATTTCAACTTGTGTGTTAGGTCTAGCTGGTCCTAAAACTCTAACTCCTTTTATAGTTCCTTTAGGTCCTACTAAATCAACTTTCTCTTCACAAGCATATTGCCCTGGTTGGCTTAATGGCTTGAATTCTACTAATTGATGACCTGCTCCAAATAATGTCTCTATATCTGCTTGACTTAAATGAACGTGTTTATTTGATAATGCTATTGGTAATTTCATTTATAAAGTCCTCCTAAGTTTTTTAAAATATTGCAATACAATTATACATAATATTCCTAATAAAATCAAATTTTATTCTAATTTTGCTTTAATAAATTATTTATTAAATCGAAATATCCCGGAAAAGATATATCTATGCAAGCTGTATTATCTAAGTTTAATTTACCTTCTGAAATCAATGAAGCTACTGAAAATGCCATAGCTATCCTATGATCATTAAAAGTTTTTATATTTGCTCCTTTTAATTTTGTTTTACCTTTTATTACCATGCCATCTTCTAGCTCTTCTATTTCTGATCCCATGTTTTTTAAGTTATCAACAACAGCTTTTATTCTATTGCTTTCTTTTACTTTAAGTTCTTTTGCATCTTTTATTACTGTTGTTCCATTAGCTTGAGTTGCTAAAATTGCAATTACAGGTATTTCATCTATTAATCTAGGTATTAAATTTGAATCTATAGTTGTACCTATTAATTTGTCGCTATATCTTACAATTAAATCTCCTACAACTTCTCCGCTTTCAACTCTTTTATCTATAATTTCAAAATTTCCATTCATAGCTTCTAATACATCTATTATTCCTGTTCTAGTTTCATTTAATCCAATATTTTTTATAAGAACTTCTGAACCTTCAACTATACTAGCAGCTGCAATTATAAACGCCGCTGATGAAATATCTCCTGCTACATTTATATTTCCTACTGAAAAAAGCTCCCTTACAGGTTGTATATCTATTTTTAAGTCATTAGATTTTATATCAGCTCCAAATGACTTTAACATTATCTCTGTATGATTTCTACTTTTTGATTTTTCAATTATAGTACTACTACTATTTGCATATAAAGATGCTAATATTATAGATGATTTTACTTGAGCAGATGCAACTGGCATTTCATACTCAATTCCATTTAAATTTCCACCATATATAGTTATAGGAGTAAAATTTGCATCATCATTTCCTTTTATATTACATCCCATTAATCTTAGTGGGTCAGTTACTCTTTTCATAGGCCTTTTCCCAATAGATTCATCCCCTATTACAGTTGACTCAAATTCATTTCCAGCAAGTATACCTATCATAAGCCTTATCGTCGTCCCTGAGTTTCCAACATTTAAAATTTCATTAGGCTTTTTTAGCCCTCTCAATCCAACACCCTTTACGATAACTTCCTTATCATTTATATCTATATTTACACCCATTTTTCTAAAACAATCAATGGTACTTAAACAATCTTGTCCCATTAAAAAATTTTTTATTCTTGTAGTCCCTTTCGCTATAGATGAAAACATTATAGCTCTATGAGATATAGATTTGTCTCCAATTAACTCTACAGTTCCTTTAAGCATTAGTGCACCTCTTTATTACTTCTAATATTTCACTTTCTTTTATATTATCAAAAACTTCCACTTTTCCTCTTCCAACTGGTATAACTAGATTTATACTTCCAAAACTGTTTTTCTTATCACTTTTCATCAAGTCTAGTATTTCTTCTGGATTATGGTATTTAATAGAAGTAGGTATATTTAATAATTTAGATACGTATAAAAATTGTTGGTAGTATTCAGCGTCTATAAATCCTTTATCTAAGGCTAAATTAAATGCCATATTTGTACCTATGTTAACCGCAAACCCATGGCTTAATCCACAAAGTTTTTCAATTCCATGACCAAATGTATGCCCTAAATTTAAAATTTTTCTTAATCCATTTTCTTTTTCATCTTTGCTTACTACTTCATATTTTATACATGTGCATTTATTTATAATATAAGACAATACATCTTGATTTTTCAATAATATACCTTCACTATTCTCAATTATGTAATTTAAAAATTCATAATCATATATAAATGAGTATTTTAAAGCCTCTGCCATCCCACTTAAAAACTCACTTTCATTTAAAGTTTTTAGTGCATTCACATTTATATATGTAAATTTAGGCTGATAAAATGCTCCTATTATATTTTTTATATTTCCTATATTTATACCTGTTTTTCCTCCAACAGATGAATCAACTTGAGCTAATAATGTTGTAGGGACTTGAATTAAATCAATGCCTCTCATATACGTAGCTGCAATAAATCCAGCTAAATCTCCTACAACTCCTCCACCTAATGCGATTACAGCTGATTTTCTAGTTATCCCAACAGTTATGCAAAATTCCATTATATTTTCATAAACAGCCAAAGTTTTAGATTGCTCTCCACTTTTAACTATAAACACTTCTATAAACTCATGATTCAATACTTTTATAAATTCATCAAACTGATATCTATTTACATTTTCATCAGTTATTATAAGTAACTTATCGTATCTACAGTTTAATTCAAATTCATTATAATCAAATTCAATTTTTATAGATTTTTCCATCCTCTATCACCTAGCCTATTCATATAAGAATTATAGTTATTCATTACATCTTCTATATTATCTTTTCCAAATTTATCTAGCATAAATTGTAAAATTACAAACGCAACTACATTTTCACATACAACACTGCATGCTGGAACTGCGCAAGTGTCTGATCTTTCAACAGTAGCTTGGAAACTTTCTAATGTTTTCATATTTATAGAGTTTAGAGGTTTGTATAGTGTAGGTATTGGTTTCATTGCACACCTTACTACAATTTCATCACCTGTAGTCATTCCACCCTCTATTCCACCTAATCTATTGCTTTCTCTGTATATACCTTTTTCATCGTTATAGAAAATTTCATCCATAACATTTGATCCTCTATTGTTTGCAACGTCAAATCCTATTCCTATTTCTACCCCTTTTATAGCTTGAATACTCATTACATTCATAGCTATGTGAGCATCTATTTTTTTATCATAATGGACATACGATCCTAATCCAGGAGGTACGTTTTTTACCCTTATCTCAATTATTCCGCCTAATGTATCCTTTTCAGATTTAGCCATATCAATTTCTGATATCATCAATTCTTCTATATCTTTATCAATACATCTGACTTCACTTATATCCACATTATCTTTTATAAAATCAAAGCTATATATTTTATCAACCTTTGCGTTTCCAATTTGAACTACATGTGATGCAAATTCTATGTCAAATGTTTTTAGAACCTGTTTGCAAATTACCCCTACTGCAACTCTACTAGCAGTTTCTCTAGCACTCGATCTCTCCAAAACATTTCTAGCATCATCAAAATTATACTTTAAAGATCCGATTAAATCTGCATGGCCAGGTCTTACTTGTTCAACTTTTCTAGTTTCTCTATCAATATCTTCAACTGGATTCATATATTTAATCCAATTTTCATAATCTTTATTTTTTATTTGTATAGCTATTGGTCCTCCAATAGTAGTTTTTCCCCTAACCCCGCTAAGTATATCCACTGTATCACTTTCAATTTTCATACGCCCGCCTCTTCCATATCCAGATTGGCGTTTTTTCATCTCTAGGTTTATTTCATCTATATTTAAACTAACATTTGCTGGAATTCCATCTATTATTGATGTCAAACATTTACCATGTGACTCTCCACTTGTTATATATCTAAGCATAAATTTCTCCTCTCGTTTGGTTTATACGTAAAAAAAGCTTGTATTTAACCAAGCTCTTTTATATCTTTCACATAATTTTTTATTTTTTTTATTAGATTTTCCTTTTCAATCTCATTATCTATAAAAGCTAATTTATCACTACTATTTATATAATAATTATAAGATAGCTTAGTATTTATACTTTTAAAGAAAAAATCCATGACTATCTGTCCACCTTTAAATTGAGATGGATATGGATCACTACCTCCAACGGCAATATACATACCAACTCGTTGTTTATTTCTATCAATAGATGGTTTTTTTAGTATATATTTACTTGCATATATTGCTTGTGTTCTATCAACCACAGTTTTAACTTTTGCAGATATACAATCAAAGTGAACAGGACTGACTACTATAGTTCCTTTAGCCTTATCAAACATATCATACATAGGTGTCATATCATCCTTAAATTTACAAAACCCTGTTTTTTCGCAAAATCCACAAGCTGTGCAATATTCTATGTTCATATCATATATGTCAAAAACTTTGTAGGTTACTTTATTTTCATCCAAATTTTTAATTATCGATTTTACTACAGCTGAACAATTTTTATTTTTTCTTGGACTTCCATTTATTATTAAAACCTCGCTCATATTAATCTCCTTATCTCTCTTTAAGAGTAACAATTAATATATCATCTTCAAAGTTGCTTTTTCTTGAAAACTCCCATAACTTAGATTTCAATCTAGTTTCCATATCATCTTGCTCTGAAAAACTAGTTTCTTCTAAAAATGTTTTTAGCCTCTCAACACCAAATTCTTCTTTGTTGTGGTCTTTTATTTCTAATACCCCGTCTGTGTATAAAGAAACAGTTTTATATTTAGATATATCAATTTCTTTATCTGAGTATTCTACTTCTTCTAATATCCCTATTGGTATGCCCTTGCTACATTTTAAAAATGAAGCCTTATGATTTTTATCTACTCCAATTGGATAATAATGACCTGCATTTGATACAATCATTTTATTTTCATTACTTTTTATTACACCTATTATACAAGTTGTAAAAACTCCCATTTTATCAAATTCATCAAATAGGAATTGATTTATATTTTCCATTATTTCGCTAGGTGTATCGTATTGTTTTGCTAATACTTTAAATGCTCCCTTTATCATAGCAACCATGTAGTTGGATACAATACCATGTCCCATTACATCCGCTAGTATAGTTACAACCGTTCCATCATCTTTCTTTATAGTATGGTAGAAATCTCCACCTACTACTTTTGCTGGTTTATGAAAATATCTCAATTCTCTATTGTTATCTAATACTTTATTCCCTTTATTCATTATAAGTTTTTGTTGTTGATTTAAAACTTTAAGCTCATTTTCTAAAACTTGATGCTTTACCTCACTTTTACTATACTCATACAACTGCATAGCAACAGCTACTTGCTTAGCAAGTATACTAAGTATATTTAAATCATCTTTAGTATAGTTTTTAGCGTTAGTACAAGCTATATATCCTACTATATCATTTTTATTTATTAACTTATGATATATATAAGTCTGAATCCCTTGTAAATCCACATCCCCATGTATTTCATTTGAGTATGAACCTACAGTTTGACTATCAATTAGTTTATCTAAAGTATAATAAACATCTGGTTTAATTTTGTCTAAGGTAAAAAAGCTTGATAGCTCTTTTTTCTTTCCATTTATATTTGCTCCATGTATTACTATAACAGCTTCTCTACTTTTTGTTATATTACAAGCTTGTTTACTTAGATGATCTAAGAAACTCTTTATATCTTTGTTTAAATATAGTTTCTTTGTTGCATCATTTATAGAAGATATAGCTCCTCTTAATTTGTGTATAAGATTTTGTATATCATTATTTTTACTTGTTATCTCTATAGATAAACTTATTAAAGATGCTACTGACGAAATAAAGTCCATATCATCATCTGTAATTTTATCATCTTCAGTTAAAAAGCATGTCATAAATCCTGTTACTTTATCATGAACTATAAGTGGAAATACGATTCTTCCTATATATCCTTCATTTGTAGCTAAATCCCTCTCATCAAGAGCTCTTTCATCTAAAAATACATTTTCAACATAAACTACTTTTTGCTCTTTTACAGCCTCGTGAATATACTTAGGGTACTGATTAAAATCTATTTTAACTCCTATTGGCTTCTCTATAGGAAAAACCTTAGATATATAGTTTAGAGTTTGCGAACACACTAAATAAGCATGTTCATAATTATTTTTATAAAATAAATTTACACATGCTTTTGCTGGATGAACTACATCTAACATTTTTTCAACTATTTTATCTTTTATTTCAAAGAAATTATCTGACTCCGTTACTAAGGTTGATATTTCTACTACACGCTTAAGTCTGTCATTTTCATTGTAGTAATTCATATAGGTGTTTTCTCTCCCCTCTTTATAAAAGTCTATTTATTAATATTACTATATATATCTTTTATAGTAAACATAAAAACTATTATAAAGCACCCTATGATTATGTAGTTAAAGTTCGAAAATATACCTATAAACAATAAACATACTAATGCATTTATCTTTTGCTTAATTTTATCTGTAACTACACTTTGACTACTAGATTCTAAATTTATTTTTATATTTTCCATTCCATCTTTAACCTGATCTGTTATTTGATTTGCAATATGAAGTTTGCTAATTCCATATAAAATTAATATCAATGTGCTCCCTACTCCAAATAATATATTAATACTTAATGATATTACTATTATAGTTAACCCTATTATTAATTTGAATGCTACTAAAAAAAAACTGTCTACCTTCATAGCTATATTACTTATATCTTTAAATTCATCTCTAATATCATATTCCTTACTTGGCATACTTTTCATTTTTGATTTAACTATTTCAGAATAAAAAAGCTTAATAATACCATTTATCATAAATTCATCCTCCTTTAATATATATTTGTAATATTTACAATTATATTATTTCCTATACTTGTTAATACTGTTAATATAACGTAATTAAGGAGTGATTTAATGCTTATTGAAGATTTAGACTTGGAAACCAGAAGTAAGATATATAGTTTTACTAAAAAAATTTTAAGAAAATATCAAAAAGGTATAACTACAGGAAAATTAACTGCTGTTAAATTTTCTGAAAATATACTATCTAATGAGGAAATAACAGATGTTATAAATTCTAATTTACTTGATGACGAGGATTTTAAAAATTCCTATACAAGTTATATTCAAACACTTATTAAGGATCAAAATGAAACTATTAGTAATTCAAAAAAGAAAAAAATTAAAAAAACAGTTTTAAAACCATCAATTACTCAGCAACTTCAATTAAAAAAACTTTTACACGAAACTGGTTTTGAACTTAATATACCTCAACAATATTTAAATGAAAATGACGTTAGTAATATTTCAAAATATATTTCCACTGGGCAAATAGATTTAGGTAATGAAAAAATTTATAATTATGTTCATAAAATACAAAAGCACTAAGGTATATAATTTCCTTAGTGCTTTTATATTTATCCTAAAGCTTTTTCTAACTTAGAAAGATGTTGAATTGGATAATACTTAAGTAATTCTCTAAATTGTTCAACTGAAAGTCCTTCAGTTGTAGTATATATTCTTATTTTTTCATCTAAATCTCCATTTATAAATTTAGTTTTTACTTCTTCAAAGTTTATTGCCATAACAACTATTCCTCCTTTTATGTATTTCATTTATATTTTGTCCATCTCTTCTATTTTTACTCTAAAATTAAAACAAATAAATTTAACTTTAATAATTTGTACATATTTTTATTTTTGAACATAAAAAAAGGAAGGTTTTACCCTTCCTTTCTTTAATTATCTTTGTTGTCCACTTAATTGTTGTTCTGCCATTTCAACTAATTTTTTAGTCATGTATCCACCAACATATCCATTTTGTCTTGCTGTCATATTTCCTTTGTCAGCAGTGTCATAATTAGATATACCTAATTCATTTGCTATTTCTAATTTCATTTGTTTTAAAGCTGCTTTAGCTTCTGGTACTGCTTTAGTGTTATTATTGTTTGTTGTCATGTTGATTACCTCTCTTTATATTAGTTTATTTGTAGTATTTATGGAGTTTTATTTATAAGTGGCAAATTTACCATGAACAACTTTTACTCCATTTACTTTGTTCGTTGTTCATGTTCTTATTATGCCAATCTTAGTTTTTTATATACTAAATTTTATAAATTTTTTATTTTTTTTTAACTACAAATGTTAAAAGAGAATTTAACAACTTATTCCCGCTAAATATCCTGTTGAAAATGCAATTTGTAAATTGAACCCACCTGTATATCCATCTACATCTATTACTTCTCCTGCAAAAAATAGACCGCTAACAATCTTTGATTCCATCGTTGATGAATTTATTTCATTTGTCTTAACTCCTCCAGACGTTACTATAGCTTCATCTATAGGTCTATATCTTTTTATATTGAATTCCATATTTTTCAATAAATTAACTAAATGTTTTCTTTGTTCTTTTGAAATCTGATGAACTACTAAATCTTTATCTATGCCACTTTGTTTAATAACATAAGGTATTAGTTTTTTAGGTAGTAAATCATCTAAACTATTTTCAAATTTTTTATTAGTATATTTTTTAAAGTCCTTTTGAATTCTCTTATCTAAAGTTTCTTCACTTAAGGCCGGTTTTAAATCTAAATAAATCTTATATGTTTCATTTTCAAAAGATTTCATTCTGCAACTTGCTGATTTTATTATAGGCCCATCTATTCCAAATTCATTAAATTCCATTTCTCCAAAATCTTCAAAGATATTTTTTCCTCTCTTATCCATTACTTTTATAGCAACATTTCTAAGAGATAGCTTATTTAACTCATAAACATCTTCCATAGTTTCAAGTCCAATTAAAGATGGTATAGGTTTCACTATAGTATGTCCTAAATTTTTAGCAAATTTATATCCATCACCTGTTGAACCTGTTCTTGGGTAACTCATTCCTCCAGTTGAAACTATTACACAATCACAGCTTATAATCTTTTTATCTTTTAGAACAACACCTTTGACTTTTCCATCTTTTACTTCTATCTTATCAACTGATGCATTCATAACAATTTTCACATTATTTTGTTTTAATTGTTTTTCTAGTGCAACAACAACATCCTTAGCTTTATCACTCTCTGGAAAAACTCTTTTTCCTCTTTCAGTTTTAGTTTTTACTCCAAGAGAATTAAACATATCTATAACTTGATCATTTGTAAATGTATAAAATGAACTATATAAAAATTTTCCATTAGTAGGGATATTTTCAATAAGCTCTTCAATATCACAATCATTAGTTATATTGCATCTTCCTTTTCCTGTTATAAGCAATTTTTTGCCTAATCTATCATTTTTCTCTAGTAAAGTAACATCGTGACCCATACTAGATGCAGTTGATGCTGCTATCATCCCTGCTGCTCCTCCACCTATTACAACTACTTTTTTCAAATTTATCATTCCTTCCAAATTTTATCGAATAAATATGGCGCTCCTGCCATTGCATATACCATCAACATAAAATATCTTAAATAACTACCTACATAGTTTTGAGGCATAATTAATTTTAAAATAGCATATACAGCTCCTAGACTTAGTAATCCAAATATATACCTAAATATTTTAGGTTTTAAGCTAACATCCACTTTAAAATTTATACATTGTCTTTCTATTATATAACCAACAATAAATCCACTTAATAGTCCTGACATTTTTATGTACTCTATGCTATTTACAATAAATATACCTAATATCATAGGGATTACTATTATCATAAAATAACTATACTTTTGGCTTTCTTCAATTTTTATTATTATACAATTACATATAATAGTGAAAAATATTCCGAAAAACCATCCAAATAATACGTCAACAGGCCAATGGACACCTAAATATAATCTTGATAACCCTATACATATAAACATTATTGTACCAAATAAATACATATACTTATTTTTTAATATATTCATTATACTAACCCAAAAAGTAGTTCCTATTTGAGTATGACCACTTGGAAATGAATACCCTGTTGCAGTTGATGTTCTCATAGATTTAATTCCTTCAACACCTATTGGTCTTGGAGATTTAAAATACTCTTTTACTCCAGTATTTAATGCTATATTTCCTGTTAATGCAAAAAGTAATCTTGCTCCATACTTTTTATTTATACACCAGTATAGAATTGAAGCTAATACTAAAATAACAGGTATCTCTGTGCTCATAGTTATTATTAAAAATATCTTATCTAATATTGGATTATTAAAAGATTGTACATACTTTAATATTTCAACTTCCATATTCATTTTTAATATCACCCTCCTTTTAAAAATAAATATAATTATTATTATATAGAAAAAGAGTAGCCTAAGCTACTCTTTATTATATCCCGTCTTCGCAAAACTCAATTATTTTCTTTTTGGGTTTTATACTATTTATTCCTGTTTCTTTTATTAAATCAATGTCTATTTCGCAACCTAATGACTCCATCATAGTAGATTCAACTACCATAGGCAAATTAGTTCCGCAAAACACTTCTATGTTTTTATTTTCTAATTTTAACTCACTACTAACCTTAAATGGAGTTCCTCCTGCTAAATCTGTAAATATATATGTTTTACTTTCTATATTTTCATTAACTAATAACTGTATTTCTTCTTTTAAATCTCTTGGAGTCTTTTCTTCAGTAAAATCAACTACTTTTAAAAATTCATAGTCTCCTACTATTAAATTCAAACTACTTTTTATTCCTGATGCAAACTTCCCATGCCCTGTTATTATAATCAATTCAACTTCCTCCTAAAATAATCCTATATACGCTCCTAATATACCTATTGCTACCATTATTAATATATTTACAAGTGGGCTTACATTTTTCTTAACCAACCCGTACATTCCAAAAGTCAATCCAAGCGGTAATATTTTAGGCATTATTCCATCTAGTATTTCTTGCACCTTTAAAGTAGTTTCTCCTATCGGAATTTCCGTTACTATATTTATATTTACATAAGAAGCTATAAGTGCACCTACAACGATCATACCTAATATTGTTGCAGCTCTTGTAAACTCTTTTGCATTTTTAGTCAATCTTGTAATACCATCAACACCAGCTTTATACGACCAATGCATTAACCAAAATCTTAACCCTAAATGAACAATATTAAACATTAATAAGAAGACTATAGGCCCTGCTATACTACCTTGAAGTGCTAAGTTTGCTCCAACTCCTGCCGCAATTGGGAGTAATGTAAACCAGAATATCGCATCTCCTATTCCACCTAAAGGTCCCATAGCCGCAACTCTTAAAGATCTTATAGTTTGCACATCTGATTTCTTTTGCTCTAGAGATAATATAATTCCCATAACGAAAGTTATTAAAAATGGATGACAATTAAAAAATTCTAAATTATGTTTCATAGAAGTTGCTAAGTCGTCTTTATTTTTGTGTATCTTTTTAAGCCCTGGTAATATAGAGTATAACCATCCTCCAGCTTGCATTCTTTCATAGTTAAATGATGCCTGTAAAAACATAGATCTAAAAGCCATTTTATTTAAAGTCTTTTTATCTAATGTCTCACCTTCACTTCTGTCTATATACTCAGTATGAATTATTGATTTTTTTTCTATACTAGATGCCATCACTCATACCTCCTCCGACATTTTTAGTTTTTATACTAATATTAAAATCGTATATAGCAACTACTAACCCTACTATAGCTAATGCTAAAAGTGGTAAATTTAAATATGCAACTAATACAAACCCTAACATCATAAATATAGCGTAATCTTTGCTTAACATAACTTTAAGTAGCATTGCAAATCCTAGTGCAGGCATCATTTTTCCTGCTGCAGTTAATCCAGTCCAAACTTGTTCTGGTAAAACTCTTGTTAATGTATCTCCTATTGCTTGCCCTGCTAATAATCCAGCTAAAACAATTAATGCAAATGATATTCCTAATATTGCCATAGCCATATAGTTTACTTTATCTATTCCCTTTGGATTAGCTTCATTAGCTGCCTTATCGCATAATCCCATTAACGGAGACATTACTGTAAATAGAGCTGTTACAGCATATTGACCTAATAATGCAAATGGTATTGCAAGTGGTAACGCTGCACTAGTGTCTAGTCCTGATGTAATTGCAAATACAGTAGCCATAATTCCACCTATAACTGCATTTGGAGGTTGTGCTCCTCCAACTGGCATAGCTCCTATCATCATAAGTTCATATGATCCACCAACTATAAGTCCTGTGTTTAAATCTCCCATTATAGCTCCAACTATTGGCCCCATAACTATTGGTCTATATAAAGACTCTAAAAAGTTAAATTGGTCAATAGCTGCTATAAAAGTTACAATTAGTATAAGAACAATCTGCATAAACCCTAATTCCATGACTTTACCCCTTTCTTATTTGAATAATTCATCTATACTTTCAGCAGATTCACTAGGAACTCTCCTGATTTCTAGCTCTACACCTAATGCTTTAAGTTTTTTAAATGCATCTACATCATTGTCATCTACACAAACTGCTTTAGAAACTTGTCTTTTACCTTGAGCCATATGCATATTTCCTATATTTACTTTTTTTATAGGAACGCCTCCCTCAACAAGTTTTAAAACATCTTGTGGATTTTCACAAATTATAGCAATGTGCTGAGATTCACTAGCTCTATTTATTATATTTATTGTTTTTTCTATAGAAAAATATCTTGTTTGAGCAAAACTTGGAGCTGCCATATCCATTAACCCCTGTCTAAATTCATTTTGTGATACTTCATCATTTGCTACTAATAATAAATTAGCCCCCACACTAGAAGACCACATAGTAGCTACTTGCCCGTGAATAAGTCTATTATCAATTCTCGTTAAAACTATATTTGGCATAATATCATCCCCCTTAGATTTTTTATGTAATTGTTTAAATACTTGTGTTTATACTTAATTTTACGTAGGGAACTTGTCCTTTATTATAATTTTTTGTGTAATTTAAATATATTTGAGCAAAAAAAAAGAGAAGTACTAAACTTCTCAAAATCATTAATAAATTTATTATAAAATTTTTAGCTTAAAAATGCTGCCCCAACTATACCTGCATCTGCACCTAACGTTGCTATTACAATGTCTGCAAAGTCTTCATTTTTATAAATTATATACTTTCTAACTAATTCATCTAATCCATCTAATATTATGTCTCCAGCTCTTGATACTCCTCCACCTAAAGATATAACTTCTGGATCTAATGTATTTATCATACCTGCAATAGCTTTCGCTAAATACTCTTTGAATCTGTTTATAGTTTCAATAGCAACTTTATCGTTTAATCTATATGCATCAAATACATTTTTAGCATTTATGTTCTCTATATTATTATTAGCTAATTCTAGTATTTTACTATCATTACCTTCTTCTATTAATTTTTTAGCGTATTTTATAATAGCTGTAGCTGAACAAAAAGTTTCTAAGCATCCATTGTTTCCACAGTTGCAATCAAAATAATTAGTGTCTACTATAACATGCCCAATTTCAGATCCCATATTATGTGCTCCATTGAAAACTTTCCCATTTATTATTATTCCTCCACCTACTCCAGTTCCTAAAGTATACATAACACCTACATCGCAACCTTTCATACTTCCAGCTTTAGCTTCTGCCAAAGCTGCAACTGTAGCATCATTTTCAGCGTATACATTTGTTTCTGGAAACTTAGACTTTAAAGTATTTATAAAATCTTCTTCCTTCCAACCTAAGTTAACACATGTGACTTGCCCCTTTTTATTTATAAAACTAGGAACTCCAAATCCAATTGACTTAATCTCCGAAATTTGAACACCGTTTTCCTTCAACATGGTTCTTACGAGTTGATTAATATCTTCCATTATTTTTTCAAATCCACTTAAAACATCCGTTGGACATTCTTTTCTAAAAAGAATTTGCCCATTTTCAGCTACTACACCAGCTTGTACTCCTGTACCACCTATGTCTACACCTATATAGTACATACTCATATCCCCCTTATTTTATAATTAAGTTCTATTTATAATTTTATTATACAATCAATCTTAATTATTTAAAATATGTTTTAAAAAAATAATAGTAGAAGATTACTCTCCTACTATTCCTATATATGGTAAGTTTCTATATTTTTCTGCATAGTCAATTCCATATCCAACTATGAACTTGTCTTCTATAACAAATCCCACATAGTCAACATGCATATCAACTTTTCTTCTTTGTGGCTTGTCTAATAACGTACATAATTTTAAAGATTTTGGATTTCTAGTTTTTAATGCTGCCACTAAATTGCTTAATGTTAATCCGCTATCTATTATATCTTCAACTATTAAAACATTTTTACCCTCTATGTCTACATCTAAGTCTTTTAATATTTTAACTGTTCCTGAAGATTCTGTTGAGCTTCCATAGCTTGATACACTCATAAAATCTATGTTAACATCTAAGTTTATATTTCTTATTAAATCAGCAACAAATACACTCGCACCTTTAAGTATACCTACTACTAATAATTCTTGTCCTTTAAAATCTTCCTCTATTCTTTTTCCTAGTTCTTTAACTTTTGTTAATATCTCTTCTTCACTTATCATTACACCTGTAACCTTGTACATAATTGTACCTCCAATTTACCGTATATTAATATATATCATTATAACATATACTTTAAATAATTTGTGAATATTTTTTTATTTTATTTAATAATAATTCGTGTTTATTTCTTATCCTTCTTATTCCCTTCATATATTTTTATTTTTTACGTATTAGTTATATATTATATGCAAATTATTATATATAATTATTATTGTAATCAATATTTTAGGAGGACTATTAAAATGAGTACAAATCATGGTGCTAACTTATACGACCTATCAAATAAATTAGGTTTTAAAAAAAATGAATTAAAAGATTTTAGTTCAAATATAAATCCATTAGGCTCTTCTAGTTTAGGTAAAAAAGCTATTGTAGACAATATAGATATGGTGTCTATATATCCTGACCCAAACTACTATAACCTAAAGAATTCAATATCAGAATATTGTAATTGTAATATAAAAAATATAGTATTAGGAAGTGGTGCAACTGAACTTATTTCATCATTTATAGAAATAGTTAATCCAAAAAAATCAGTTTTATTATCTCCATCATATTCTGAGTATGAGAAAGAGTTAAACAAAGTAAATTGTGAAATACATAAATTCTTTTCAAAAAAAGAAAATAAGTTCAAAGTAGACGTAGATGAGTTTATAGATTACATAAACATAAATAAGTGTGATTTAGTTGTTATTTGTAACCCAAATAATCCAACTGGATTTGCTTTTACTAAAAATGAAATAAAAAAAATATTAGAAAATACAAATGCCTTTTTAATGGTTGATGAAACATATATTGAATTTACAGATACACAAACTTATTCTTCTACACATTTAGTTGATAATTTTGGTAAGTTATTTGTAATAAGAGGTACCTCTAAATTTTTTGGTACACCTGGTATAAGACTTGGCTATGGACTTACATGTAATTCTCAAGTACAAGATTCAATTAAAAATCATATAGACCTTTGGAACATAAATACATTAGCATCTGTTATGGGTGAAGTTATGTTTACTGACGTAGACTTTATAAATACTTCTAGTTCTATATTAAAATGTGAACGAGAGTTTTTATTAAGAGAGCTTTCTTCAATTGAAGACTTAGAAGTGTATCATAGTGATGGTAACTTTATACTTAGCCAAATTAAAACAAAAAAAATAACAGCATCAAAGTTAAGAGAAGCTCTAATTGAAAAGAAATTTATAATAAGAGATTGTAAATCTTTTGAAGGTCTAGATGAATATTTCTTTAGAATTTGTACTTTAAGTCATGATGATAATGTTTTATTGATAGAGTCTTTAAAAGATATATTCAAAAATGAAGAGTAGGAATCTACTCTTCATCTTTTATTGTAAAATCTACTCCCTCAATTATATTTGGGTCATAGCTTTCTTTTTTAAATTTTTTATATTTTTCTATTTCTTCACTAATTATACCTAAGCTCCATAACAGTACAAATAAATCATCTACAAAACCAAATACTCCAGTTATCATCTCTGGGATAAAGTCTATTCCCGATACAAGATATGTTATAGCTATAAAAATTGCAGATGTAACTTTGGCTTTACTTATTATATTAACCTCTTTATCTGTAAAAAAGTCAGGTAATTTAAATAGATTAATTATAAACATTATTCCAAACTTAGCATCTTTAAATCTTACTAAAACTTTTTTTAATATATCTAAAAGTATATCTAAAATTCTCATTAATACTTTCATAATTACCACCCCTAAAGTTATAACTTAAAACTATTATAACTCATAGAGCATTTTTCTTAAACATACAATTTTTACAATAAGTTAATACCAGATTGTTCACATTTTTTTATCATATCTTTGGGCCATATACCTACTTGAACTTCACCTATATGAGCTTTATTTAGAAAATACATACAAATTCTAGATTGACCAATTCCTCCACCTATAGTGTATGGTAATTCTCCTTTTAATAAAGACTTATGATAATCTAATTCTTTTCTATCTTCACATTTAGATAGCTTTAATTGCTTTTCTAGGCTTTTTTCGTCTACTCTTATACCCATAGATGAAAGTTCTATCGCATTATCTAATACTGGGTTGTAAAATAATATATCTCCATTTAATTCCCAATCGTCATAATCTGGACTTCTTCCATCATGCTTGTCTCCGGTAGATAATACTTTACCTATTTGCATTAAAAACACAGCGCCTTTTTCTTTTACAATTTTATCTTCTCTTTCTTTTGGCGTTAAACTCGGATACATATCTAAAAGTTCTTGAGATGTTATAAATGTAATCTCTTCAGGTAAAGTTTTTTGTATTTCTGGATATATACTACTTACATGTTCTTCAGTTTCTTTAAAAACTGAATAAATATTTTTTACAATACCTTTTAAAGTATCTATGTTTCTTTCTTTTTTATCTATTATTAATTCCCAATCCCATTGGTCAACATATATTGAATGAATGTTATCTAATTCTTCATCTTTTCTAATAGCATTCATATCTGTATATAATCCTCTTCCTATTGAAAATCCATATTTTTTCAAAGCCATTCTCTTCCATTTAGCTAAAGAGTGAACTATTTCTGCATTTTTCTTTATATCTGGAACTTCAAAACTTACAGCCTTTTCAGTTCCATTTAAGTTATCGTTTGTTCCTGTCTCCGGTAGAACAAATAATGGTGATGATACTCTTGTAAGTTTTAATGTTTCTCCTAGTCTACTTTCAAAAAAATCTTTTAAATCTTTTATAGCTTGTTGTGTTTGAATTACTTCTAATTTTGATTCATATCCTTTTGGTATTATTAAACTCATATTAATACTCTCCTTTACATTTTTTATTTTAGAGAGTATGACGTCATACATTTTTAACTTATAGTGTGGCCATCACTATTTATTGCATAAAAAAAACTCTCATCTCTATATAAATATAGGGACGAAAGTTTATATTTCCGCGGTGCCACCCTGATTAACCTGAATATATTATCAAGTTCTCTCAAATAACGCAGCAAGACAAATCTTAGTGCGTTCCAACTTGATAACGGTTTGGTTCCGTCTAAGCCTACTCTTTAAAATTTCGGTTAGCAACTCCAGGATGTTCTTCAATATAGGCTTCGTGTTGGACTCACACCATAACCAACTCGCTCTTGACTACTTCCTATATATACTCTTCCTTTCAACGTCTTTTTAAAAGATTTGAAATTGTTTAAAGTAATTTTATTTCAATATATGATTTATGTCAACTAAAATTTCTTATCAAATCATTTTTTATAATTTAATTAAATATATAATTTGTTATTTTCTTATTTTTTTATATTGTTTTTATTCCAATTAACTTTATTTTTTATTCTATTTTATGTTTTTTAATTTATTTTCAAAAAACTTTATTTTTTCAGAATTTTTCTTCAAAATAAAAAAGCTACTATTTTATAGTAGCTTTTTTTATTTAAGATATTACATATTGAAAGTTTTATCTACGTAAGCTTTTATCTCTTCTGCTGTTCCCATAGTTAATACTTCATTAGCAAATTTTTTCATATCTTCATAGTTAACAGAAGTTATGAACTTTCTAGCTGGAAGTATAGATATTGGAGACATAGAGAATTCATCAAGTCCCATTCCTAAAAGAATAGGTATCATTCTTTGATCTCCTGCAGCTTCTCCACACATTCCTACCCATTTACCTTCTTTATGAGCATTATCTATTACCATTTTAATAAGTCTTAATACAGCTGGGTTAAATTGATTATATAAATAGCTTATTTTTTGGTTCATTCTATCTACTGCACAAGTGTATTGTATTAAGTCATTAGTTCCTATAGAGAAGAAGTCTACATGTTTAGCTAATATGTCTGATATTACTGCTGCAGATGGTATTTCTATCATCATTCCAACTTCTACATCTTTAGCATATTCAATTCCTTCAGCATCCATCTCAGATAAAACTTCTTTTATTATCTCTTTAGATTTTAATAGTTCTTCTAAAGAAGATATCATAGGGAACATTATTCTTAATTTTCCATGTACACTAGCTCTATATAAAGCTCTTAATTGAGTTTTAAATATATCTGTTCTATCTAGACATAATCTTATAGCTCTATATCCTAAAAATGGATTCATTTCTTCGTCCATTTTGAAATATTTTAATTCTTTATCCCCACCTATATCTAATGTTCTTATTACTATAGGTTTTCCATTCATACCTTCAAGAACTGCTTTATATGCTTCATATTGTTCTTCTTCACTTGGGAAATCATCTTCCTTATCCATGTATAAGAACTCAGTTCTATATAGTCCTACACCTTCTGCATCATTTTTTATTAATCCTTCTAAATCATTAGGGCTTCCGATATTCCCTGCAAGCTCTACATGTCTACCATCAAGAGTTATAGAAGTTTTTCCTATCAATTGTTTTAACGCTTCTTTTTCTTCATCGAACTTAGCCTTTAAATCTCTATACTCATTTATAACTTTTTCATCTGGATTAACTATAACTTGTCCTGTTTCACCATTGAATACTATAAAATCTCCATCCTTAACATTTTCAGTTACATCACTTAAACCTACTACTGCAGCTATCTCTAATGTTCTAGCCATTATAGCAGTATGAGAAGTTCTACCACCTATATTAGTTAAGAATCCTAAAACCATTTTTTTATTCATTGTTGCAGTATCTGATGGAGTTAAGTCATGAGCTATTAATATAACTTCTTCAGATAAAGCTGATAAATCTACAACTTTTATCCCTAATATATGTCTTAAAACTCTATTTGTAACATCCTTGATATCTGCTGCTCTTTCTCTCATATATTCATTGTCCATTGACTCAAATATACTTACAAACATTTCTTTAACTTCGTTTAATGCAAAGTCAGCATTTACCTTTTCATCTTTTATTTTAGCTATAGTCTGATCTATTAATTCTGGATCTTGTAAAACTAATAGGTGAGCTTCAAATATTTCAGCCTCATGTTCCCCTAATTCAACTTTAGCTCTTTCTTTTACTTGCTCTAACTCTTTTTTTGACTCTTCTACTGCAGCTTGTAACTTTTCAACTTCAGTCTCAACATTTTCTATGTTTTTTTTCTCTATATTAAGTTCGCTATGTTCTATAACCAAAGCTTTTCCTAAAGCTACTCCTGGTGATGCTCCTGTTCCTTTATACATATATGCGTCCTCCCATTGTCTTGTGTATACATTATATATTCAACAAACCTCGGTTTTCACCGAGGCTTTTTATTTTTTATTATTCTCCAAATCCGCTTTCTATTAACTCAACTAATGCGTTAACTGCTGATTCTTGATCTTCTCCATTAGCAACTACAACAACTTCATCTCCTTGAGCTAATCCTAAACTCATTATTCCCATTATTGATTTAGCATTTACAACTTTATCTTTTGCCTTTATCTCTACTGTTGATTTGAACTCAGATGCTTTCTTTACAAACATTCCTGCTGGTCTAGCATGTAATCCACTTGCATTTTTGATAGTTACTATTTTTTCCATTGTAATACCTCCATAGATTTCATTTGTTATATTTTGATATAAATATTTGCAATATTAATTTATGCCTTTATATCATTTATTATTATATTTGTTAAAAGTTTAGTAAACCTATTCCTATGAATTGTAATTATAGGTCTAGTTTCAAAACTAGATTCCCAATTCACATTAGAATTCATATTAGTATTTACTACTTCTACTACCTTATTAAAATCATATAAGTTTGTTCTATTTATATTATTTTCCTCAAGCTTTTTCTCATATATGCAATAAAATAAATCTTTATACGAGAAGTCTTTTGGTAAATTTAAACATTCTCCTAATTTTGGAATTATGTTTTCTAAAAGTGTTCTTTTACTTATATCTCTTTTTATGTTCAATGCCTTTGTTAATGATTCTATAGTTTCGTTGCTCAAGTTGCTTAACTTGTAAAAACAATAATCATCATCATATTTATATTCCTTGTTGAAATAATATCTTATACCATCATATCTGTCAAAGGTTTTCATAGCATCAAAATACCCTAGCTTAATGTTTTTACTTACATTGTCTGGATCTAGGTTTAGACACCCTCCTAGAGATTCTGACGGCACAATTATCTTCATATTCACATCTTGATGGTGATTTAAATTTATCTTTCCAAATAAATCATCAACTAGTCTTATAACAACAATATCTTCATATCCTTTTTCTCTTAATAAACTTACAGGTATATTATTATGAAATAAACCATCTAAAAATAATTTATCGTCTAATTTATCTAGTTTAAATATAGGCAAGCTAGCACTTGCAATTAGATAGTCTAGTAATTTTCCTTTTTCAATATTTTCTAAGAACATAGGGCTTGGAATTATCTTACCATCCCATACAACTGTTACTAAACCAAAATCTTTGTTGGAATTTCTTATAATATCTTCATCTATGGTCTTTTCTAATAAACTTCTAAATGGACTTATATCTATTCCTTTATTTTTTCTAGCTTTATTTATAAGAGATATCACTCTATTTATATTTTTAGGAGTAAAGTCAACATTTTTTATATTGTGATATGTTTCCTCATCCACATCCATAAAATGAGTGTAGTCATACTTAGTCCATATCTCTTCTAGTACCTCTAGGTTATTTTGGACTATATACGCTCCATTTAAGGCTCCTATAGAAGTTCCTGCAACACCTTTAAATTCTATCCCTAACTCTCTTAACGCCTTATATGCACCTAACTGGTAAGCACCCTTTGTGCCTCCACCTTCAAGTACTAATCCTTTCATAAATATCACCTTATATAAGTTATAAAGATATATCTTCCTAAAAACAAATATATTACAAGTTTCTCCCTATTTCAAGTAAAAATTATATTTTTTTATAATATTTATTCAATTTTAATTTTATGTTAGATTCTAAAAACAACATAGAAGCTTGTATTTTTAGCATTTCATTAAATTAAATATGCAAAATTTACTATTTTTACTATTTCACATCTAAATCGCTATTTACTATTTTCACTACTTTTAAGAACATCTTTTTCTCTATGGGATTTAGCTTTATATTTGACATTATATAGTTATTAGGGTCTATTAAATATATCTTTTTATAACCAGTTTTATAAAACATCATACAAACATTTTTAATATCAGAAAAATTATCTGCATCAAATGGATCTACATCTATTATTAAATTATACTTAGATGTTTTTATTCCCTTTATTTTATCTTTATAATCATTTACAAACGTTTTTATTTCATTGCTATTTAAATATCCATTAACTTTTATATACACTTTACTATTTTCACCTAAAACCTGAGTATATATCATAATTTCCCCCCTGTAAAATACATTTACTATGAATATATGTATATATACTTAATTTAGTGAATTTAGATTTAATGATTTTTTTATTAGCTCTTCTATTTCTTGTTGTAAATAATTTATCTCTTCATTTACTTTATTATCAAATTTAATATTTTTTATAATTTGTTTTGATAATTTTTCTATTTCTAAGTAATTTTCATCTTTAAAAATACTTATTTCCATAACTTTGTTCGGGTAATAATCATATAAATTTTTACCCATCTTTTTTGCAAACACCTTAAAATAATTATCATATATCTTTGAATTTAATAATCCTAATAAATATTCATATGAAAATTCTTCTTCATACTCTTTTTTTATACAAAATGAATATACATCAGCACTGCAAAAACTATTATTTTCATCAATAGCAAATTTATTTTCATTTGACTTATATGGGTACATTATCTTTTTTCTTTCAAACATTGATTTATCTCTACCCCATTGTAATTGATACCATTTGCGAGTGTTTTTTTTGCATTCTCTTCTATTTTGCAATTTATTTTTATAATTTTGTATGTATTTTATAGATTGTACATAATTATTTATATCATTTATATCATCACTATATATAAGTTTTAAGTCACTTTTTTCTATATAATATTTCTTAATATTTTTATTTTTAATCCAATTTTTCACTATATCTTTTTCTATATTATTACATTGTATTT